>PNJE01000132.1 GCA_002877915.1 Candidatus Aminicenantota bacterium | reverse complement strand
TGGTAACGGTGTTTTTAAGCTCTGGAAGAGTGTATCCAAGCATTAGCTTGGCGGCCATAAAGGCCAGGGGGTAGCCGGTGGCTTTGGAAGCAAGAGCCGAGGAACGGGAAAGCCTGGCGTTTATTTCGATTATCCGGTAATCGCCGTTAGCCGGGTTAAGGGCATATTGGATATTGCATTCGCCGATGATGTTGAGCTTCCGCACGGCCGTAAAAGCTATTTCTCTCAACCGATGGTATTCGGTGTTGGTCAGGGTCTGCGAGGGGGCGACCACGATGCTTTCACCCGTGTGGATGCCCATCGGGTCAATGTTTTCCATGTTGCAGATGGCTAAGCAATTGTCAGCTTCATCGCGGATTATTTCATATTCAATTTCCTTCCAGCCTTCTAAATATTCTTCAATCAAAACCTGGCTGGATTCCGAGAGAACGATCTGCAATTTTTCTCTCAACTCTTCTTTTTTGTAGCAGAGAGAGCTGCCTTTACCGCCGAGGGCAAAAGCCGAGCGTATCATTACCGGGAAGCGGATTTGCTCTGCCGCGCGGAGCCCTTCTTCGATGGAAGTCACCGCCTGGCCGTGGGGAATTTTCAAGCCAGCTTCGGATAAAGCCTGGTTGAATAAGCCGCGGTCTTCGGTTATCTCGACTGATTGAAGGTTAGTGCCCAGGACTCTTATTCTGTGTTTATCGAGAATTCCCTTTTTCCAGAGGGCCAGGCCGCAATTAAGGGCGGTTTGCCCGCCGAAGGAAATCATCATGGCGTCTGGTTTTTCTTTTTCAATTATTTTTTCCAAAAAGTAAGGTGTAACCGGCAGAAAATAAACCTGGTCTGCCAGGAATTCCGAAGTCTGGATGGTGGCGATGTTGGGATTAACCAGGACAACCTCTATCTCTTCTTCTTTAAGTGCCTTGATGGCTTGGCTGCCAGAATAATCAAACTCGCCAGCTTCGCCGATTTTTATCGCGCCACTTCCAAGGAGCAAGACTTTCTTGAGCTTTTTCATCTTAGCTGCTCCAGGAAAAGGTCGAAGATAAACCCCGTGTCGGTCGGGCCAGGGCAGGCTTCGGGGTGGAATTGGACTCCAAAAATCGGTTTCTTTTTATGTCTCAAGCCTTCGTTGGTTTTGTCGTTGGCATTAGTAAACCAGATGGACCAGTCAGATGGGAGAGTGCTGACGTCAACCGCATAGCCGTGATTCTGGCTCGTTAGATAGCAGCGACGGGTGCCAACTTCAAGGCAGGGCTGGTTCTGCGACCGATGGCCAAACCTTAGCTTATAAGTTCGGGCGCCGGCAGCCAGCGCCAGTATCTGATGGCCGAGACAAATGCCCAGCATTGGCAGATTTTCCTCAAACAGGGTGGCTACAGTTTCGACGGCGCGGCACTTAGTCGGGTCGCCCGGGCCGTTGGAGATGACCAGGCCTTGAGGATTTAAAGCCATTATTTTTTCAGCCGGGAAATTTTCGGGCACGCGGATGACACAGGCCCCGCGATTTACCAGGCTGCGGATGATGCCGTTTTTTACCCCGCAGTCTATAAGAACTACTTTTTTCCTGCCCTCTGGGTTGTAAACATGAATATCGCGGGTTGACACTTCAGCTACGAGGTTTGCGGCATTGGGGTCAGGAAGCGAAATTGCTTCGCGCAGAAGCAGTTTCAGGCGCAAGGGTTTTTCTGAGACAGCCAAGAGGCCAGGAATAACGCCATAATGCCGGAGCCTCTTTACCAGCGCCCGCGTATCTATCTCACCCAGTCCGGGAATCCTGCTTTCTTCCAGCCAGCGGTCTATAGCTTTGGTCGAGGTGTGATGAGAAGGGAAGGGAGTAAATTCAGATACCACATAACCTTTAATCCAGGGTCGGTCAGATTCAAAATCTTGTGGGTTGACGCCGTAATTGCCGATGAGCGGGTAAGTCTGAACCAGAATCTGTCCGTGATAGGACGGGTCGGTGATGGATTCAACGTAACCAACCATCCCGGTATTAAAAACGACTTCCCCCCAGGTTTCAGCGCAGGCTCCGAATCCTCTGCCCTCAAAGACTGTACCGTCTTTGAGGACCAAAACTCCGTATTTCGTGGGTCCGTCCTCCAAAAATTTTTCTGACTTTAGCACAATTCAACCCAGTTGGCAATACGGAAAAATCATTAAAGTCCTGGTTTTCAAAATCTGGCTAAGAGCTATTTGTCAAATTACAAACTTGACATATGTCAAATAATCTTAATCAGAAAAAAATATAAACTACCTAAAATATTGAGGTGCTCCCCATTCTTTGGACAGAATATAGGCTGGCTTAACGTGCAAATTTGGCCTGCCCGTCTTATCATCTTAGACATTTAAGTTACCCAAATAAATAGATTTTTTGTTGGCCGAATGTCCAAAATAAACCTCGTATGACATCCGGTAACTCTAAGCTTTAGTGCAACCTCTCCGTATTATAAACTGAAAACCTGGTCAGGATGAACCCCAAACTCACTGGCGATCTGGGCCACGGTCTTCTCCCCCTTGACCGCCTCCAGGGCCACCTTAGCCTTAAAAGCCGCCCCATACTGTTGTCTCTTCATAATGGCCATTTTACCATGCCTCCCTTGAAGCTATAACAGGCTATTTTGCACCCTATTCCACTGTCCAGTTTTTGGGGAGCATTTCAGATCCACTTTTTCAGCGGTTCAATAAGCTGATATGCGGGAAGACCATAATCTAAAGAATATATTTCTTCTTTATAAAGGTAAATCCTTAAGGTAAGGATTATGGCTATCAAGGTTAATAGGATGCCTACGAGAAGAATAATTCTCTTGCCTCTCAGTCTCATTAACTAACCTTTCAGCTTGCTATTTAAAAATAAATCGATTCTAAAATGAATAGTGTCAACATTATAAATTTAAAATTTCTCATTATTCTTTTATAAAACCTCAAATAATTAAGTTCTGAAATTATAAATAGGATTTTTAATTTTTATTTCAAGAAAATTCATATGTCTTTTTTTTAAAATTATGTTTTTTTTACGTGTTAGAATTTTTTAAGCGGAGGGAGTAGCTGAGGAGCTTTCTGAGGGAAGAAGGAGGTGCACCAAAAATCTTGTGAAATAGGTGAGAAAAATAAAGCGGCTCGTAGCTGGCTTAAACAGCGATGGTTTTTATGGGCAAGTCAGTAGAG
>PNJE01000100.1 GCA_002877915.1 Candidatus Aminicenantota bacterium | reverse complement strand
CCTGGGCATGCTGAATGGCGTGCCCGGCTTCATGGGCCGCTACACCCAGGGCGGCAATTGATGGGCTATCGTAAACATCTTCGGAGAGGCGGAGTACTTTTTTCCTCGGGTCATAATGATCAGTCAAGTGTCCTGGGATTCTTTCGACGCGGACATCACTGGCCGGGCTATATTTAAGAATTTCTTCGGCCACTTCGGCTGCTGTCATCCGAGAAGAGGAAGCGAGGCGGCTGAAGTGAGCATATGTCGATTTAACTTTGTTCTGAGCATAAAGCGCAAAAATAAGGGCTGGTATTAGCAGCCAGAACGTCCAGTCAAAATAAAACATCTTACATCCTCCTGTCTAATAAATTTTAGCTGAAAGGGTGCGCCTGGTAAATAGCGAAGGGTAAATTTTAATAACCAGCGAATGCAGTTAAACTAACCTTCGGCTAAATTTCCTGCCAAAAATTATTCTGCACAATTAAGGTCACTTTAAAATTTTCTTCAGAGCGACAGCTGACTGGCCCGCCTGAAAGATTTGGCCCTTCAGAAATTTTTCTTTCTGAGCTAAGCTTGCCCTCAGCTGAAAACAAAACTTTAAGATTGAAGGACCTGGATCGCCCGGTCAATATTGGAAACGTCCATAATTACTGAAACCATATCACCACTTCGGCTGAGCGTCCCATAGCAATATTCAATGTTTATTCCTTCATCCCCTATCTTAGTAGCCACTTCGGCCAAAGCCCCTGGCTTATTTTCCAGATGGATAAGCAGAACATCGCGCAGTTCAGTAGTATAATTCAGCTTGTTGAGGACTTTGACGGCTTTACTCAGGTTTTTGACATAGATTTTAGCCGTATCCTGGAAAACGCCAATGGCTTCTACATTGATCTCATTTTCGGATAGCTGGGCTAACAGCTCGCCAAGAATGGAAGGCTTATTTTCCAGGATAACAAAGATTTCAGTAATCCTTTCATATAACATAATGCTTCCCCTTCAAAAAAATTTTTCCCTCCAAACAGCTTTCAAATATTAATTAACTTAATTTCAATAAAAATGCAAATGATTTTTTATTTCGACAGAGTTTCCCTTATTAGAGTGATGAGAGATAAATCTGCCTAAAAAATAGGAAAATTATAGGGTATCCCGATTTTTAAAAAATTTTACCGGGGTTGAGAATGCCTTGGGGATCGAGGGCTTGCTTTATTTTTTTCATCAGCTCAATTTGCCCGGCTTCAAGTGAAAGAGGCAGATAATTTTTCTTATAAAGCCCGATGCCGTGTTCCCCAGATATCACTCCACCCCGATTGGCCGCATCTCGGAACAACTCCTGCCGAGCGGCTTCCACCTTATCTTTTATTTCTTCATAGTTTATCGGAATCATCTGCCCATTCTTATACTTAGCTTTCATCAGGTGGGTATGAATATTCCCATCACCAGCATGACCAAAAGCCGGAAGCCACAGACCGTATTTCTGAGCGACTTCCTGAACTTTTCTCATGTGCCCCGGAATTTCTGAGCGCGGTACGCAAATGTCCAAAATATCTATAGTTTCCTTCTTGATGGCTTCATAAATTTCAGAACGAATCTTCAACACCTCATCTTGCTTGGTCTTGGTATCGGCTACAAAAACGTCTATCGCCCCATTCTCCAGCACGACATCGGCTATCTGGTCGGTCATCCGGCTCAGATCATCTTCAGAGGGAGAATCTACTATGACCATAAGATGTACCTCTCCCTGGTGAGAAGGCCAATTCAAGTTAAGATAACGTTCAGTCAAGTTGATGACATCAAGGCCAACAAATTCTAAAGCCATCGGCACTATTCCCTTTTCAAAAATCAAGGGCACATTATCAATAGCCTGCTCAATGCTATTAAATGGTATGACCATAGTGCGCAGGAAAGTCGGCCGGCTCATTACCTGGACAATGGCTTGGGTGATGATCCCGAGCGTCCCTTCAGAACCGATAAAAAGATTTAGCAAATTGTAGCCGGTAGAGTTTTTTATCAGCTTGCCGCCAGGACGAATGACCTGACCGTCGGCCAAGACCACTTCCAGACCGCGGATATAATTACGGATAACGCCATATTTAACTGCCCGGCTACCTCCAGCGTTGGTGGCAATCATCCCACCAAACATGGCGCCCTCATCTCCAGGATGAGGCGGGAAATAAAAGCCCTCCCTTTCTAGATCCTGAATAAATTCACCAAGCGTAAGACCAGCTTCAACCACGGCCATTTGGTTGTGGCGATCGAGCTCAACAAATCGGTTCATCCGCTGCAGGGAAAGGACAATACCGCCATAAACTGGGACACAACCACCGGCCAGACCTGTCCCGCCCCCACGGGGAGTAACCGGGATTTTGTTTTCTGCGGCCAGCTTAAGTATCGCTGAGACCTCTTCTGTACTTCCCGGCCTGACGACAACCTCAGGGGCACATCCAGGTAATTGATTAACATATTCGTCATAAGTGTAAACTCCTATCTCCTCCTGGCAGGCCAAAACATTATTCTCGCCGGCAATGACCATAAGTTTTTTTATTATTTCTTCCTTAATTCTGTTAAACATAATCTCTATTCCTTTGGTAAAAAAATTTATCTTGAATAAATGTCTTTCCCGTAAGTCAAATCATTGACTTGACCGCTTTTTCTATAGCGGTGGCATCTATTTCATACTTGGCCAGCAATTCTTCTGGTTTACCCGAACGCGGCAGTTCTCTAATGCACAGATGCTTCCAGAATTTTTTGTCAGGCAGCACTAAAGCTACGGCTGTTCCCAGACCTCCCTGTTCAAAATGGTCTTCCGCCACCACTACTCGACCGCTGGTTTCAGTGACCGACTTGACGATGGTTTCAGCATCAATTGGCTTAATCGAATAAGCATCGATCACTCTGATATTAATTCCTTCTTTTTTTAATATTTCGTAAGCTTTCAAAGCTTCATGGACCGTAATGCCAGCGCCAATAACGGTCGCCACATCCTGCTCGCTTCTCCGCAAAATCTTGGCTCCTCCGGCTGGAAATTCTTCTTGGGCTGGATAAATAATCGGAGTCGCTGGCCTGGTTGTCCTGATATAAGCCAACCCGTTGTGCTGAGCCGCTTCTTTAACGCATTTTTCCGCCGAAACTGCATCTGAAGGATAAAACACTAAGCAACCGGGAATCGGGAGAAACATCGCCAGATCCTCCAGCCCCATCTGCGACGGG
>PNJE01000052.1 GCA_002877915.1 Candidatus Aminicenantota bacterium | reverse complement strand
CGCTTTTCCCTGGCGGCTCAGCCGCCTGTCCTCCTTTAAAGATAAGGGCCAGAGTTGTATACCTGGATAGCTCTCCTTTTTGATAATAAACTTTGAGACCGTTATTAACCTCTAAAGATTCAAATCCGGCTGGCTGACTTAATAAAATTCGAAACAGCCCAGCCAATAAAAAAATTATTAGGATGATAATTTTCCAGTTAATATTCATTTTTTCTCCGGTTTGATTATTACCCAGACCGGCCTGGCCTGCTTAAAATAACGCCTGGCGACCTTTCTTAAATCGGAAGAATTCAAGGATTCGACCTGCTTTAAGTAATTTTGCTGTCCAGATTCAGCTGCCAAAAGTAAATGCTTGCTCAAAGCCATTCCTAGAGCGATTGGATTCTCGGTTAATTTTTCAGAAAGCCATTTGATCCTATTTTTTCCGCCCTGCAAAAAATCCATTATGAGATACTGCTGACCCGGGGGATAATCTTCCGGAGAGTAATTTATTTCTGGCAGGCTGGCAAAAAAACTCTGGAGCAATCTTTTCAGAGTAGAAATATTTTTTTCTGTTGTAATTGCCGATAAATAAATTAACCCAGCTCTTTCATGACTTAAATAGTGGAGCCGCATGGAAGTAACAAGATCTGGATACCCGGCCAGAGCTCCATATAAAAGTGGATTCATCCCTCCTCCAAGGATCTCAATTAGAAGCTCTAAATTGATGGCTTCTGGTAGATTATAGGGTGGACCGGGAAGCCCAGCCAGAAGGTAAGTTTCTGGAATTTTCATAGTTAGCTCTAATAGAGAGTCCTGGTTGGATAGTTTGGGAGAAGGGAAAGGTGCAACAGTTTGAATCTGGCCGGGCGACAGATCAGAATACAGGGAAGTGATGACCGGCTTAATTTTCTCCAGGCTAAAATCACCGATAACCACCAAGGCAGAATTATTTGGCCAGAAATATTGTTGATGGATTTTTTCCAGGTCTTTCAAGGTTGCTTGCTGAATTACTTTTTCCTGTCCATAAACCGGAAGCCCATAGTTAGAGTCACCAAAAATTAGTTTATAAATCAGGCTCAAACCCAGCTTTTCCGGGTTTCTTTCAATTTCCTTTATCTCCAGAGAAATGATCTTCTTTTCATTCTCCAGAGCTTCTTCAGTAAAGTCGAAGTTGAAGACAATTTCTTTAAGCCGACCTAAGGCCTCTTCCAGGTATTCCTTTGGCAGGCAAAATTCAAAAGTCATCAAATCCTGATCAGTATGAGCATTGTAATACAAGCCCGTTTTCTTAATCGTTGAGAAAAGCTGATTTTTTTCAATTAGCCGGCTTTGCCTAAAAAGAAGGCAATGCTCCAGAAGATGCCGCCATCCATTGGTCTCCGAATTTTCCGCCTCGATACCGGCTTTGACCGCCAAGACGACAGTGGTAAGGGGATATGGATAGCCGGATAAAAGGTAAACTTTTAAGCCATTAGACAAAGGAAAATAGGCTTCCTCCTGGGGCTGAGATGATCTAAGGAGAGAGCTTAAATTCCCCTGATCAGCCGAGAATAATAGTTGAAAGAAAATGAATAAAAAGCAACTGTTAAATAATAAAAATAAAAGGCCTCTTCTACTGATTTTTTTTACCACTATCAAATATAAAAATATGTTGGCCCAAAATCAAGTCAATTAGCCCTTTAAAAATATTAATTGGGAGAGCCAAGGAGCTTATGATAAAATATTAATATGAATCCCAAGGAAAAAAGATATAAAATTTTGGTGATTGATGATGAGGAAAACATCCGCAAATCATTAAAGATGATCCTGGAATATGAGGGATATGCTCTGCTGGAAGCTGGCGATGGCCTGAAAGCCCGGGAGGTTCTGGAAGATTACCCGGAAATCGATCTGGTGCTATTAGATATAAAGCTGCCGGATATTGATGGGCTGGCTTTGCTGGGCGAAATCAAAAAGAAGCCCTTTCCGCCAGAGGTTATTATGATTTCCGGACATGGGACGATTTCCATGGCAGTGGAAGCTACCAAGTTAGGGGCCTTTGATTTTCTCGAAAAACCCCTCCACCGAGAACGAATTCTAATAAGCGTCAGGCATGCCTTGGAAGCTCGTCACCTTAAATCAGCCTATCAGGATATCAAGAAAAAAACAGAAAAAAGATATGAGCTCATTGGCCAACATCCATTAATCAAGAATCTCTGGCAGGAAATTTTAAAAATTGCCCCAACTAATGCCACTGTTTTGATTCAGGGAGAAAGCGGGACGGGGAAGGAATTAGTGGCCAGAGCCATTCATGCCCATAGTCCCCGGGCTTCAGAAAGTTTTGTTCAGGTAAATTGTGCGGCCATTCCGGAAGAATTAATAGAAAGCGAACTTTTCGGGCATGAGAAGGGGGCTTTCACCGGAGCCAGTGAGCGTCTGCTGGGTAAGTTTGAGCTGGCTGACGGGGGAACCATATTCCTGGATGAAATAGGGGATATGAGCTTAAAAACGCAATCCAAGGTCTTGCGGGTGTTAGAGGAAGGCGAAATCCAAAGAGTAGGCTCCAGCAAGATAATTAAGGTTGACGTGAGAGTGATCGCTGCTACCAATAAAGATTTAAGGAAAGAAATAAAAGAAGGCCGCTTCCGGGAAGATCTTTATTTTCGATTAAATGTAGTTCCTCTTTATGTTCCGCCCCTGCGGGATAGGAAAGAAGATATTCCTTTGCTGGTAAATTATTTTTGCGCTATTTATTCAGAAGAAAATAATTTTAAACGGAAAAAATTCTCCCCTCAGGCGCTGGAAATTATGATGAAATACCCCTGGAAAGGAAATGTTCGGGAACTTAAGAATCTGGTGGAAAGGTTGATTATTCTAACAGATAAAGAAATCATCGAAGCCGAAGATCTGCCAGATTACCTTGGCCAGGAAAAAGAGATTTTTCTTCCTGACTTTAGAAAAATTAAAACTCTGCGAGACTTCCGGGAAGAGGCTGAAAAAAATTTCATTTTATATAAGCTTAAAGCCAATAACTGGAATGTTTCCAGGACCGCCCGAGAAATCGATACTCCTCGTAGCAACCTCTATAAAAAATTGGAACAATATGGTATAAAAATATTAGCTGGAGCAGGCGAGGCGGTCGCTTCTTCCTCTGAAAATGAGGAAGGAGAGGAAAGTCCGAACTCCAAAGGGCAGGATAGTCGCTAACCGCGACTCCGGGCAACCGGAGGAAAG
>PNJE01000010.1 GCA_002877915.1 Candidatus Aminicenantota bacterium | reverse complement strand
CCAGCTGTTAGAACGTTCCCCAGTCCAGTCAGCTAACTAAGGCTTAAAATGGAGAAATTACGATGGCCAAATTGCGAACAAATCTTGACATGGCCTTTAATTGCCCAACATATTTATCTTTTAATTTTTCAAAGATAAAGTCAAATTTTTGTGGAAGAGGAACCTGTGGAAAAACGTCAAAAAAAATGTAATGATTTAAAAAGAAGGAGGCAAAATGAAAAAGAGGCTAACTGCTTTTTCTTTTTTTCTGGTGCTAATACTTATTTTAGGCCTTACTATTTCTCAGGCTCAGACCAAAATTTCTGTGGAAATTTTTAAAGGAATGCCAGCCAGGAGCATTGGCCCGGCTAACATGAGTGGTCGAATAGGGGCAATTGAAGCGGTTGCTTCTGACCCGCGGGTAATCTATGTGGGCGTCTGGAAATCAACTGACGGGGGCTTGACCTGGAAGCCGATTTTTGATTCTCAGCCTGTTTCTTCAATTGGAGCAATAACTGTTTTCCAGAAAAATCCGGATATTATCTGGGTTGGCACAGGAGAGGCGGCCCCGAGGAATTCCGTCAGCGTCGGACGCGGGGTTTTCCGTTCTTTAGACGGCGGAAATACCTGGCAATGCCTCGGTCTGGAAAAAACAGAAAGAATTTCAGACATAATAATCCATCCCGATAATCCTGATATTGTTCTGGTTGGAGCTCTGGGAGCAGCCTGGAGCGATAGTCAAGAAAGAGGTGTCTTTAAAACTACTGATGGCGGGAAAACCTGGAAGAAAGTTCTTTATGTCAATGAAAAAACGGGTGTTGCCGATATGGCTATGGATCCAGCTGATCCTAACCACATCATCGTAGCCATGTGGGAATATCGGCGTCTTCCGTGGTTTTTTACTTCTGGTGGGCCGGGGAGCGGAATTTATGTTACTCGAGATGGAGGAGAAACCTGGAGAAAGCTTACTGAGAAAAACGGATTGCCAGCCGGGGAGCTGGGTCGTTGCGGAATAGCTTTTGCACCAGGCAGACCTCAAATTGTTTATGCCCTGATTGAAGCCAAGAAAAATGGTTTTTACCGCTCTAATGATGGAGGAGAAACCTGGACTCTGATTAATGGTGAGGCCGATATCCATAATCGCCCATTTTATTACAGCCGGGTTTTTGTCAATCCAGTCAATGAAAATATCGTCTACCTCTGCCAAACACAACTTCGGGTGAGCGAGGACGGAGGCCGCACTTTTCGGCCCCTTACTGGTTTTAATCAAGCCCACTCAGATTTTCATGCGCTGTGGGTTAGCCCGGATGGAGAAACCTTAGTAGTAGGGAATGATGGCGGTGTGGTTATTACTCATGATCGTGGCGAGACCTGGTATTTTGTAAAGAATCTCCCCTTTGCTCAATACTATCACATAAATTACGATTTGCAGATTCCTTATAATCTTTATGGAGGGCTACAGGACAATGGAACCTGGATTGGTCCAGCCTATGTCCTTCCAGAAAGAGCCATTCAATTTTATTACTGGAGAACAATAGGTGGAGGAGATGGATTTGATGCTGCTCCTGACCTGGAAAAACCGGGCTGTGGCTATGGCATGTCTCAGGGAGGGAATCTTTTTTATTTTGATCTCAACTTAGGTACCACCAGAGCAGCTGTGCCGACCGAATCTGAAGTTAAGCATCGGTTCAACTGGAATGCTGGGTTTGCTGTTGACCCATTTAATCCTTCTACTATCTATCTCGGGAGTCAATTTGTCCATCGCAGCCGGGATAAGGGCCGGACCTGGGAAATAATTTCTCCTGATTTGACCACCAACGATCCAGAAAAGCAAAAGCAAAAGGAAAGCGGCGGATTGACTCTTGATGTTAGCAATGCGGAAAACTATTGTACGATTCTCAGTATTGCTCCAAGCCCGGTTAAGGAAGGGATTATCTGGGTGGGGACGGATGATGGGAATCTTCAGCTGACCAGAGATGGGGGAAAGAGCTGGGAATTAGTTTCTAAATCATTAACCACTGGGAAAAAGCCTCTTATTCCAGCCGGAGCTTCTATTCCTCACATTAAACCATCTCATTTTGATGAGGCTACGGCTTATGTTGTTTTTGATGACCACATGCGAGGTAATTTTTCTCCTTATCTTGTTGTTACCCATGATTTTGGGAAGACCTGGAAGAGCCTGGTGACTCCAGAAATTGATGGATATTGCCGGGCGATTGAGGAAGACCCGGTTAAGAGGGATCTCCTTTTTCTGGGAACTGAGTTTGGCCTTTTTGTCAGTTTGAATGGTGGCCAGAGTTGGTTTAAATGGACCAGTGGTTTCCCGACCTGCCCGGTTTATGACCTGGCGGTTCATCCGAGAGAAAATGATTTGATCGTGGCTACCCACGGTCGAGCTTTATTTATTATTGATGACATTTCACCGCTACGGGAACTAACTGAGGAAGTATTGAAGAAAAAGCTCTACCTATTTAAGGTAAATGATGCCTGGCAGCTAATTACCGGCCGAACAAGCGCTTATATGAGCCCTGGTGATGGAGAATTCAGTGGTCAGAATAAGCCATATGGGGCTTATTTTACCTATTACCTTACCCCTTCAGAAAAGAAGGGAGAAGAAGCTGCCGCTCCAGAGATGGGCCAAATGCAGGAAAGGATGCTTCAGTTTGCTCAAAGAAGCGGGATGAGTCTGGAGATGATTAGACAAATGATGCCCGGGCGAGGGCGAGTTCAGATAACGGTGGTTGATAGTAAAGGAAAATTAATCAGGCAATTGAATGGTCCCGAAGAAAAGGGAATAAACCGGATTTTCTGGGATTTTCGGCAGGTTGAACCTGTTCAACCGACTGATGAGCCAGTCGGGGCTGAGTCTCGACAGCAGGCTATGGCCATGGGATTTTTTGGTGGACGTGGTGGAATAACTGTTCCTCCTGGAACCTATACTGTCAAAATCAAGTATGAAGACCAGGAAGTAAGTCAAAATTTTGAAGTCAAACCCGATCCACGGCTTAAAATTGATCTGGAAATTGTCAAAACTAACTACGAAAAAGCCCAGGAAGCCCAGAAACTATCTCGAGCCATTCAAATTGTCAGTAACCGCCTGCAGCAGACCCAAAGAGGCATTCAAACCATAAGGGAGCTGGCCAGGGCGCAGAGAAATCCAAAGTTAATGGAAGTAATGAAACAAGTGAGCGAAGTGGAAAAGAAATTGAAGGAATTGACCGAGACTTTAAATCCGACTCCAGCCAAGCAGGGAATGGCCGATAGGTCTGATGGATTGATGTCTCAGGTGATGATGGCGGTCGGCGGCATTACTTCTGCCGGTTATGAACCAATTACCCAGGCGGCGCAAGTGAAATATGACCAGGTGAAAGTCAAACTCGGTGAATTTTTTAATAGGGTAAACGAGTTCTATGAGAAAGATGTGGCTGGATTAAATAAAGCTTTGCAGGAAGCTGGCTTTACTATTTTGCCGGGTTATCCGGCAGTCAAAATAGACTGACGGTAAAATTTAGTGAAATAGGTTTCAGAAGTTTAGCCTGGCTTAAAAGCTAAGAAAAGCAAAATTGAAAGGGAAGGGCAGCTCAGAGAGCTGCCCTTTTATTTAGTTGGAATAAAATAAAAATTAGTTTCTCTTTCGCTCTGGAAAAATTTCTCAAATCAATTTCGGCTGATGGCCGGTTAAATGACTGGCCTAAAGCGAGAAGTCCTAAAAGGTTTTGGAGCCGGACAGGATTTGAGATGAATCCGGATTCTAACTTGGGGTTGTCTTAGTTTATAAAAAATATTATAATTAGAAAAAATTAGGAGAGGAGGCTAATAATGAAAGTATTTAGCCAAGCTCGAAGTTCTTTCCACTCTATTAAAAGTCTTGGGGTCTTTATTTTCTTGTTATTATTTTTAGTTAATTTTATCTTTGCCAGAGAATTTTGGTTAGGGATTCAAAGTGGCCTCAGCCTGCCCAACCTTAAGGGTGGGAATAATCCTTTAAGCCAGGGCTATTCTTCCAGGGAAGCACCGTTCCTTGGAGTGGTAATGGATTATCCAATATCATCTCTTTTTTCCTTGAGGACAGAACTTTGCTATTCTTCTCAGGGTGGGCAGAGAAATGGGTTGCAGCCGATCTCGACTGATCAGGTGCCCATTCAGTTGCCACCGGGGACACTTTTATATGCTAATTTTAATAATGAAACTATCCTCGATTACCTTGAACTTCCAGTGATGCTTGAGCTCAATACCCAGGGAAATTTAAAATTTTTTGTTGATGCCGGAGCCTATGCTGGCTATAGGGTAAGAGCCAAGACTGTCACCAGTGGTACCAGCTTAATTTATCTTGATCCTTCCGGGACAACGCCCATTGACCCAAATCTCCAGGTACCTTTCGATGCCACTATCGATGTGAGCCAGGAAATCAACCGGTGGAATTTTGGCCTTTGCGGGGCGTTTGGAGTAAAGATTCCGTTCGCCCATGGTCTGGCGATAGCCAGTGCCCGCTTTGATTATGGGCTATCTAACATTCAATCTCATCCTGATATTACCGGTAAGAACAAGACCGGGGCGTTGGTTCTTTCTTTGGGTTATTTCCGAAAAATAGGCCGATAGGTCATTATTATTTTAAGATTTATTAAATTTAAATCTGAGTATTTGGTAAGTAAAAGGAAAGTCTGATTTTAAATTAAGGTGTTTTTCTCTTCTTTTGCCTATCAAAGGGAAAGCAAGCGGCATTTTTTAGTTTTTTATTTTTTGGATAATAGATCTGCCTTGTGTTAAACTTATTGAATTAAAGAGAAAAAGGAGACAGATAGGATGTCTGAAAAATCAAGGCTGGTAACTTTCTTGCTTTGCTGGCTGTTTGGAATTTTTGGTGGCCATCGTTTTTATGTGGGGAAAACCGGAACCGGAGTTATCTGGCTTCTTACTCTCGGTTGCTTAGGAATTGGCCTGATGGTTGATCTGGTGATGATTGTCCTGGGTAACTTTAGGGATTCTCAGGGCAAACCTGTTCTGGCTTGGTTTCGGACGTGTGATGCTGAAGGTAAAGTAATCAGTTACGTCGTCTGACCTGGGGAACCAGAGATAGCCAAATATTTATAGGAAGTGATTTTGGAAGAATAAATATTTCTGGTTTTGGATCTTCAAGCAGCCGATTGATTGAAAAAATGAAGTGGAGCAAGGGGGAAATTTTTGCTGATGAGCTTTGGAAAATATTTTAAAGTCGGCTTTCCCAGCTAAGTGGATATAAAATAAAGCGGTTCCCTGGCAATAAAACTTTAGCCTTTAGAAGTCTATAAAATTTAAGGTCCGGGGCTTTTCTTCCAGGTGGAAAATAATGATAGCCTGAAGGACCTGACCCAGATTTTTCCAGTCTTCAGCTCGGAGACCTGTTGGCAATGGCGCTGAAGGCGGGTTTTTTTTAATCCAATTAATTGCCTCTCTCATTGAAGGGCTTATTTCCAGTTTTTTATCATTGACGCATTTGGGACATCTGACCCCTTGCTTTTCTTGGTCCAGCCAGCAGATGTTTTTTATCGGCTGATGGCATTTTTGACAGAAGTTAAAATCAGGAAGTAAGCCGTTTATTTTTAAAAACCAGACTTCGAAATACCTGACAAGGTATTCTATCGGCTGCCCGGCTTTAGTCGCCTGAAGAACAGCAATTAGCAGGCGATAGAGCAGCTCTTCCTTGGCTTCATAAGGCGAGAATTTTTCAGTCAGCTCGGCTAAATAAGCCAAAAAGGAAGCCGTTTTAAAATCCCTGAGCTGCTCAAAGGCTGATTCGATTAAATCACAATTGCTGATAACCACTAATTCCTGCTTTTCTTTTTGATAATAAAAAATTTTGACCAGGGAAAAGGGTTCGAGGGAGCTGCCAAAGCGGTTATTAAATTTTCGGGCGCCCTTAGCTAGGCCCTTGACCAATCCTCTATCCCGGCTGAAAAAAACTACCAGTTTATCCTGCTCGGCAAAATTTTGTGTTCTGAGGATGATGGCTTCCGATTGACCGACCGGCATATTTTAACTGACCTTCTTTGAAGAAAGTTCCTTTTTAAACAAAAATAATTGAATGATATTTAATCAGGGATATTAAGAAGGTTTTTCTGCCACTACAAACTGGCTTAAATTATCTATCGTTATTTTAATATTTTTAATTACTTCTCCTCTTTTCCCAAAAGGCTTGCCCGGCCGACCGTTAAGAATAAAACTTACCCCGCCGGCATTTCCCAGATTAATCCTTAATTCTGATTTAGCCTTGACTGAGGTTTTATAACCTTCGAGCTTGAGCCCGTCAATTACCAAGTTGCCATCAGCGTAAACTTGAATCCAGCAATCCTCATTAAAAGTTAATTCTAAATCCAGGCCCTGATATGGCTGAACCTCGGCTTCTGTTTTTTTCGTTTTTTCCTTGGTTTCAGCTCGTGGCTCTATGGGAGTCACTGGGATAACTACGGCAGTTTTAGAAGCAGCTGGAGATTTAACCGCCTGCCGAGAGCTCTTAATGGAGAGATATATAAGACCGATAAACAAGGACATTACCACCACAGTCAGTATTATCCAGGCAATATTATTTACCTTAATCCCTGGGGTCTTTTTAGGCTTAGAAATTCGGGAGGCCGGGGGTTCCACCAGAAGCAATCCAGCCTCTTGGTATTTGGCCAACCAGGCTTTTGGCTCTTGTCCAATAAAAGTTAAATAGGTTTTTAGAATCTGACGGGTGAAAAATCCACCGGGCAGCAACTCGAGCTGGTCATTTTCAATGGCTTCCAGATATCTCAGGCCGATTTTAGTTTGAAGAGATATTTCTTTGAGGGAAAGGCCCTTCTTTTCTCTTTCCTGTTTTAACTGTTGGCCCAAACTTTCCATTAGCTCAATTAGATTTTAATTAAAGCTATTCTGGCAGTCAAATACTTTTTTCTGCCAATAAAGAAGCTGAAACTAATTAAATTAAGAATGAGAAGTTAATTATTTTAACGGTTGATTAAATCCTCAAAAACCTGGAAACAGAAGTTACACTGCCCAGGATTCCGGTTATGGCTCCGCCAATTATCAGCCAGACGGATTGCTCCATCGTCAGAGGCCGGAGAGCAAAAAGCTCCTTGGCTGCTCCCAGAGAATTTCCAAGGTAAACCGGGAATATTTTAATCAGCAGAAAAAGTATGAAAATGGAAATAAGGCTGCCCAGTAAACCCAGAACTGAGCCTTCGATGAGGAAAGGAACCCGGATAAAATTATTAGTGGCTCCAACCAGCCGTAGTATTTCAATTTCGTTCTTCCGGGCAAAGACATTCAATCTAACGACATTGGAGATTATAAAAAACGAGGCCAGAATCAGGATTCCTCCCAGGAAAAAGCCAATTGCTTTGACCAGGCGAGACAATGACTGCATCTTCTCTACCCATTCCTGATTAAACTGAACATCCAGTACGCCTTTCAATCTTTTTATGTTTTCCAGAAAAGTAGTAATGGCTAACAAGCTGGTGACGTTTTTTTTCAACTTGACTTCGTAGGCGGCCGGGAAGGGATTGGATTTAAGATTCTCCAGAATTTCTTTCAGTTCAGGAAAATTAGTGATAAACCGCTCGTAAGCCTCTTCTGGAGAAATAAAATTAAGACTTTGGACCAGGGAAGAAGCCAAAATTTGCGACCTGATATTTTCCAGCTCCTCTGTCTTAAGGTTTTTATCGAGAAAGAAGGAAATGGCTAAATTGTTGGACATCTGCTGGCCAATATAAATCAAGTTATTGGACAGTGCCAGAAAGATCCCTATAACCAGAAAGGAAAAGCTGATAATCAGAACGGAAATTAAATTTCTTCCTCGGAAATTCCAGAGATTATTGGCTGCCGCCCGAACCAGGTATTTCAGCTTCCTGAATATCACGGCTTAACTTCCTTCCCGATGATTTTTCCCTTTTGCAGGAAAAAGATTTTATCCCCAAAATGGCGGATGAGTTCCCGGTCATGACTGCCAATAATTACTGTGGCTCCCTGCTTGTTGATATCTTTGAAAATGGCCATTATTTCGAAGGCCAGCTCCGGGTCAAGGTTTCCCGTTGGCTCATCGGCCAGCAAAATTTTAGGCTGGTTAACTATAGCCCGAGCAATGGCTACTCTCTGTTGCTCTCCATAGGAGAGCCTCTGAGGGAAATCCCACATTTTGTGATGTAAATTTACCTGGCGCAGAGCGTTGAATACTCGCCTTCTTATTTCTTTATAGGGCTGACCCAATATCTGTAAAGGAAGGGCGACATTGTCAAAAACAGATTGATGAAAAAGTAATCGGAAATCCTGGAAAACGATACCCATTGACCGACGCAGGCGGAAAATTTTGTGGTCAGGTATTTTTAAAATATTTACCCCATCAATTAAAATCTGTCCTTCAGACGGGTAAATTTCTCTAAAGATTATTTTAAGGAGGGTGGTCTTGCCTGAGCCACTGGGACCGGTGATGAAACAAAAATCACCAGAATTAATTTCTAAGGACACATCGGACAAAGCCCAGTGTGGCTTCTGGTACTGTTTCCACACATGATAAAGCTCTATCATTAAAAGTTCTTTTGAAATTTATTTTTGCTTCAATTGTTCAAGGGCTTCTTTCAGGATCATTTGGGCTTTCTGAGGGGTGGCTTTTCCCTGCGTGGCCTTCATTACCTGGCCGAGGAGGAAACCGAGTACCTGAACCTTTCCTTCGAGATACTGCTTAACCGGGCCAGGATTATTAGCTAAAACTGAGTCAATTACCTGGGTTAGGCTCTGGTCATCAGAAATAGGCTTAAGGTTTAGCTTTTCTATAATTTTTCTCGGGTCCGGCTCGATTTGGCCCTCTGCTTTTTCCAATTCCTTAGCTTCCTTTGAAAGGTTTGATTTTATTTCGATTTGTTCTGACCCAGCCATTTTTTCGGCTTCGACGAGCATCTCAGGAAAGACTTTTTCCTTGGCCAGATTGATTGTAATTACTTGCTGCTCAACTAATTTTATTAATTCAGCTAAGGAAGCTGGTGGGATAGGGAACTGGGTTATAGGTATATTTTTCTCCTTCAGGTACTGCAAAATTTCCCGCCTAATCCAATTGCTGGCCTGTTTCGGATGGCCTGCTGCCCGAGCGGTGGCTTCAAAATAATCGGCCAGTGGCCGGCTGGAAGTTAAAACCTGGGCGTCATAAACAGGCAAATTGTATTCCCGGATAAATCTTTCTGCTTTTTCCTGAGGAAGCTCTGGAAGAGTATGAGCGATTTCTTGAATCCAGTCTTCCGAAATAATTAACGGAGGAAGATCCGGCTCGGGGAAGTATCGATAATCATGGGCCTCCTCTTTACTCCGCTGAGGAACGGTACGGTTTTCAGCTGAATCCCAACCTCTGGTTTCCTGGATTATTTTTTCGCCCTTTTCTAAGGCTTCTATCTGCCGACTGGCTTCGTAGTCAAGAGCTCTGGCCAGGAAGCGGAAAGAATTTAAATTTTTAACTTCAGTTTTTGTTCCGAATTCGGAAGAGCCACTTATTCTTAGAGAGAGGTTGGCGTCGCAACGCAAATTGCCTTCTTCCATATTGCCATCGCAAATTTCAAGGTATTGAAGTAAGGTCCTTAAATTCTGGACAAACCCGACCGCTTCTTCGGACGATCTTAATTCCGGCCGGCTGACTATCTCCAGCAGAGGTACACCGCAGCGATTGAAATCAAGATAAGTTTTTTCCGCGGAGTCGGGCAGACCATCATGAATGGATTTCCCGGCATCTTCTTCCAGGTGGATTCTTTCTATCCCAATAACTTTTTCTTGACCGTTAAGGTTGATGGTTAGTTGTCCATCTTCGGCAATAGGAGGATAATACTGGGTAATCTGATAGCCCTTGGGCAAGTCGGGATAAAAATAATTTTTGCGGCTGAAAATTGACTTCAGGTTGATTTTGGCCTTAAGGGCCAGGGCCAACTTAATAGCCATCTGAACTGCTTCCCGGTTTATAACGGGCAGGCTTCCTGGCAGCCCCAAGCAAACCGGACAGGTAAGGGTATTGGGTTTTTGACCGAATTTTGTGCTGCAACGGCAAAATAACTTGGTTCTGGTCAACAGCTGGGCATGAATTTCCAGGCCAATTATTGTTTCGTATTTCATGTTTTAAAGGGAAAAAGATTATAGCACAATTTTTTTCTTTTCTTCAAAGATTCCGTCAAAGGTTTTTCACTGGAGCATAATTCTGAAATCAGCCTCCTTTAAGTAGAGATTTTAGGTGCTGGTGACCGCAGATAAAATTAATGGAAAAATAGCAGGAAGTTGGAATATAAGCGAAAAATTTTATTTGGCAAAAAGATACATGAACCAGCCAAAGGCCAGAGCGCCCAGAATCATGATTAAAAAAAGAGTTAGTCCATATTTCAGGCGGGATTTAAAATCTGGCCGGCGGATTAAGGAAAGAACAATTGACACCAGAAAAGAATAAATAACCATCGTTAGAAGGTGGCTTTCTAAAATCATGATTTTTTCCCCCGGCCAATGTCCCAGGCATCAAGAGCTACCAGATAATTAAGTAGTCCAGCTCCGGCTAAATAAGCTGTTCCGAATTCGAAAGTAAGTCTTTCCATCTCGCCAGACCCAATCGGTAAAAACCTAGAGATAACGTAAAGAAGCCCATTGCCGATATCTGAAAGGAATGCCAGCAAGGTAAGCGGATTCTCTGCCTGGGAAGGGTAGATTTTTCCTCCCATGACTAAGCCCATTAAAGACATCAGTCCAATGGCCAGGAAGAAAACTACTCCCCTCCAGTATCGGCCAAGATATACGTGCCCCAATCCGGGAACTAACCAACCTAAGATTCCTGCCGCCAGTGCTTTCTTTTCCATAGAGATTTATATTAATAGAAAAGGTCACTTAAATCAAGCTTAATGGTGGCTATTTTCGTAGTTGGATATTTTTTACCAGCAGGGTAAAATTAGGCTGCTATGCCTGAGTTGCCAGAAGTAGAAACAATCGTCCGAGGATTAGAGCCGATTCTTATTGGAAAAAGAATAAAGACCTTGTTTTTCCTTTCACCCCATCTTAAAAAGAAACAGCCGGCCTGGGCTCTCCGACCGGAAACCTATAAAGATCAAAAAATAGAGAAAATAACCCGACGGGGGAAATTAATTATCATAAGCTTAGAGCGGCAGAAGGGATTATTGGTTCATCTTAAAATGACCGGGCAGCTTTTTCTGGCGGAACCAGGACGGCCGCTGGATAAGCATACTCATGCCGTCATGACTTTTTATGGTTTAAAAAAAGAGCTGCGCTTTCGCGACTTGAGAAAGTTTGGGCTGATAAATTGCCTGCCCAAAAGCCAAATTGAAGAAAAAGTGGCTAAGTCTCTTGGCCCGGAGCCACTGGAAGTTAAGTTAAAAGAATTTCGCCGACTGCTTGAAACCCGGGGAAGAAAGAAAATTAAAAGCTGGCTCCTTGACCAAAAAATAATTGCCGGAATTGGCAATATTTATTCCGACGAAATATTATTCCAATCAGGAATTCACCCTGAAAGACTGTCCGGGAGTTTGAGCCTGGAAGAGAGCTGGAAGCTTTTCCGGGCAATGAAATCGGTCTTAAAAAAGGCCATTAGGTTTAAGGGTTCATCTATCAGCGATTATATTGATTCCTTGGGGCAAAGAGGCGAATTCCAGAAGTTACATCAAGTTTACGGAAGGGAAAATCAGATGTGCCGCCGCTGCCGGGCAGCCAGGATAGAAAGAAAAAAAATCGGGGGGCGAAGCTCTTTTTTCTGTCCAAATTGCCAGGTCTAATACCTGACCGAGCAAAGTAATTCAGCGATTGAAAAATATTCAGGCTTAAGTTATATTTAAATTCCTCAAGAAGGTTGCCCCTGTAGCTCAGTATGGACAGAGCAAGGGATTCCTAATCCCTGTGTCGCCAGTTCGAGTCTGGCCAGGGGCACCAGCTTATAATTGGAGAGGGGAAAGGTTTTCATCTTGGAAATCATCTTAAAAGGTGATAGATTTGGGGGGCAAATATTATATTTATGGGTATGTGAAATTTTTTGAAAGGAATGGGAGATGAATAGGGTAATTCTTTTAGATTTTGAGGAAAAGGACAAAGAATATTTTGAAAAGGAGAAAATTGAGACTTTCCTCATCCGGACAGCCGATTTTAAGGGACTCCCGGCAATTCTCCCTGATAGTAAGATCCTGTTCTACCAGATCAACCGGGCGGCCGAAGAAGAGGAAACCCCAGTTGACCTTTCAGAAAGAATCAGGGAGCTGGTTAAAAATGGGGCCAGGATGGTTTGCTTTATCGGCCAGGGGCACCTCTATCAGCTGACCAGTATTATCGGCTCTTTTCCTGACATTCATTTTCAAAATTCGGCTCCTGGGGAGACAGTTATAGTCAACCCAGAAATGCCTTTCGGATTGCTGTTTGATAGATTCTTCGAAAAAATAGAGCATATGTATAAACTTTTGCCGTCTTCTTTTGGGTCAGAAATCTGGGAAGTTCCTTCAACTTTTGACGAGAGCTGGAAAATTATCGCTAAAAGTACTGATGGCTACCCTGTTTCCATAATGATAAAAAAGGGCAAAGGCTTTATCTGGCTATTACCTTCTTTCGGACCGAGCAATATTCAAGTAGCTGATTTTATCTTTAAAGACTTATTTCCTTTGATGGAATTAAAAAGCCAGGAGCCTGAATCCGAAGATTGGATAAACAAAGAGGAATATCTTTTCCCGGAGATCAAGCAACTATTCCTGAAAAAAGAAGAAGAAAAGAAAAAATACGAAGAAATAATAAAAGCCATAGATGAGCAGATAAAGAACCTAAAGGCTACCGAGCAAGAAATGTTTAATCGGTTGCTCAAGGCTGAAGGTAAGGAACTGAAGGAGGCCCTGATTTATGCCTTTAAGTATCTCGGCTGGGGAAAGGTAATAGATGTAGATGCTTATTGGAAAAACGTCATCCGAGATAAGGAAGAAGATATTTGGCTGGTTGAATCCAATGATCAACCAACTGAAGTCAGCTTGCGAAAGGAATTTTTGATCTTGGTGGTAGTAAGAAGCAGCAAAAACTGGGCGACTGACGATGATTGCATCCTGCTTCAGAGATTTAAAGGGCGGCGCATGCAGGAATTTGATAATACCAAGATGAAAGCTTTGCTGGTAGGCAACTATTTTAACCTGCAAGAAGCCAAATTAAGGAATAATCCTTTTTCTCAATTTCAGATTGAGGAAGCCGAGAAGGATGGCAATACTCTTCTGACGACCTATGATTTATTCAAAGCAATCAAAGCGGAGAAAGAGGGCTTGATTACCAAGGAGGAAATCAAAAGGCAGCTCAAGGAAAAATCGGGGCTGGTCCAGTTCAGCTATTAAATCTTATTAATTCTACCTTTCTTTAAATTTTTTCTTTTTTCAGTCATCACTTGGATTTTTCTTTCAATTATGCTAAAAAGAAATCCTCAAGGAGTAAATATGAAAAGAACTGAAAGAAAACAGCTTAAAGAAGACGAACTGGCCACTGGGTTGAGCCGGTTTTTGAAGTGGGCAAAGGACAATGAAAAAAACTTTATCATCATCACGGCCGGACTGGCAGTTATTTTGATAGTGGTGGTGGCGGCCAAACTGGTGGTCAATTATCAAAAAGGGCGGGAAGCAGCTTACCTCAGCCAGGTTCTGGATTTAAAATCGGAACTGGCTCAAAAGCCAGAAAACTTGACCAAGCTGGAACAGATGGCTCAAACAAGTAATTCCGGACGCCTGGCCAGTCTGGTCCTGGCGACCTATTATTTAGAGAAGAATGATTTAGATAAAGCCGAAAAGGTGCTGGATAGGGTTAAAAATAAAGGCCGGGACTTTATTCATTATCAGATTCTGGATTTATATGGACAGGTTTTAATCAAGAAAAAGCAATTTGAACAGGCTATCGAAGAATATAAGCAGATAGAAAGGGATAAGCCTAAGGTCTATCCCCTTGATGTGGTTCTATATCACTTAGCTGAGGCTTATGAAAAAAAGGGGGATTTCGGGCTGGCCCTGGATACTTATCGGGATTTGCAGACGAAATTTCAGAATAGTTATTATGGCTATCAAGCTTCTTTAAAAGCTATGCAGTTGAGCGGAGGGAAATAAGTTAACTGAAAAGACTTGTTTATTCCTTCGATTGGCTTATAATAGAGTTTAAATAAAGAAAGGAGGAAAAGATGGCTTATAAGATTACCGAAGAATGTATCAATTGCGGCGCCTGTGAACCGGAATGTCCTAATCAAGCAATTTCTCCGGGAGATGAAAGATATGAAATTGACCCGGAAAAATGCACTGAATGCGTTGGCTTTTTTGATGAGCCCCAGTGTGCTTCTGTCTGTCCAACTGGAGCCTGCGTACCAGATCCTGACAGGCATGAGAGCAAAGAAGAGCTTGAAGCCAAGTATCGAAAGCTTCATGGCAAGTAATCTTTGAAATTAAATAAAGGGCGGGGGAGTTATTCACACTCTCCTGCCCTTTATTTTTAAATCAGGCAATCATGGCCTTGGGCAAAAGGTGGGTTAATTTAGTCCTTTTCATTTTAACCGTCGTTTCAACTTATTTTGTTGGTTTTCTCTGGGGAATTAACTATCTTCTGGCTGAGAAAGGGGCTCTTCCGGAAGTAGAGATCTGGAATTTCAAGTTGCTCTTCAATCCGACTCTGGTCGAGCTCAGTCTGATATATTCTATTTCTCTACTGGGAATCCTGCTGGGACATGAGCTCGGTCACTATCTTAGCTGTCGGAAATATGGAATTCAAGCAACTTTACCTTATTTTATTCCGGCGCCGACCTTGATTGGAACCTTGGGAGCCTTTATCCGGATCAAATCTCCTTTTACCCGGAGGGAAGAGCTTTTTGAGGTGGGAGCTAATGGACCGCTGGTTGGATTCTTTTTATCTATGCCTGCTCTTTTTATTGGCTTAATCTTTTCCCGGGTAATTCCGGCCTTACCCAAGGAAAGCTCGATTTTATTCGGCGAACCTCTTTTGCTTAAGACTTTTTCCAGGATAATATTGGGCCCGATTTCAGAAAATCAGGATCTAATCCTGCACCCTCTGGCGGTCGCCGGCTGGGTAGGTTTATTGGTCACTTCTTTTAATCTTTTTCCGGTGGGTCAGCTTGATGGAGGTCATATTTTTTATGCCCTTTTTGGAGAGAAAAGCAAAAAGATCTCAATGCTGGTGGTGGCTATCTTAGGGTTTCTCGGTATTTTTTATTGGGCTGGCTGGTTGATTTGGGCCCTCTTGATCCTTCTGGTGGGATTAAAACATCCACCGGTAATCGAAGAGCTACAACCACTTTCTTTAAAGAGGAAAATTACTGCGGCTTTAATAGTTATAATTTTTATTTTATCCTTTATTCCGGCTCCTGTTGGGGGAAATAGTTTGCTGGACTTTTTTAAATAGTCTGATCGGAAAATTGGAGATCCCTGAATAGAAAAATGGATATCCACAATTTTTGTGGAAAAGCCTGTGAAAAAGTTGACGAGAACGAAGTCCAAGTGTATTAAAATTCATATGGATATCACGACCTGCACATAAAATGGTCGCAAAAATTATTGAAGGTTTTACTTGTCAATTTGGTAGGAGAAAGGGTAAATTTAGAGAAAGATAGAATATGATAAACAGGAAATTTAAAATAGCGGAAAATCATTTTTCCCGATTACATAAACAGTTTCTTCGGGGAGAACTCAGCCGGGAGCAATTTGCCGAGGCTCTAAGAAACTTAAGACTGGTCGATGATGAGGGAAGATGCTGGATGCTGGGAGCCCAGAGCGGGCGGTGGTATTATTATGATGGTAAAAACTGGATCCAGGGGCAGCCACCAGAAGATAAAGAAGGATTTATTGTCTGCCCGGCCTGCGATAGCCTGAATGAACCCGGTTCCAGAATATGTGTGAATTGCGGTGCAGCCCTAATCAAAACTTCCTCTCAGGTAGTCTGCCCGGAGTGCGGCAGCTTGGTTGACCGCTATCTGGAAACCTGCCCTCAGTGTGGAGCGACGTTAAAAATCGATGAAGATAAAGTTTCAAAAGATGAACTCAAGGAAAAGGAAACCACCCTGGCAAAGCCGGAAGGATCAGAAGTCTGGTACTTGCGTTCGGTGGATTATCTCAGCTTTTTGCTTTTCGGAGGAGGATTAGGTACATTTATTGGAATCTTGATAGGGTTGATTTCTGGTTCGACCGAGTTCTGGCCTCAATTAACGGCTTATTTGCCGGACTTTCTTAAAGAAATGCAGGGAAAGCTAATTGGCGGGCTGGTTTTCAGTTTGGTCGGAGGAATAGCTGGATTTATCACCGCGGCGGCCTCTGGATTTCTTTTGGCTGCCTTGATCAACGCCTCCATTTATTTTTTCGGTTGCCCGGGACTTAAGGTAGAGAAGACGAAAAAAAGATTTTCCCGAGGAAATAAAGTTTGAAGCTTTTCTCTGTCTTCAGTAATTGGAGCTTTTTATTCGATTCAAAGCAAAAGCGATTTGGCCAACAGAGAGTGATTCATCTCCTGGGGAATAATAGACTGGTCTGAAGACTTCAAATCCTTCTTTTTGAGCCAGCTTTTCTATTTTTTCAGTTAGAATCTTATTCTGAAAAACTCCCCCGGCCAGCACCAGCTTGGTCAATCCTTTTTCTCTTCGGGCCAGCTTGGCTATTTCCATAGTAACCAGAGACAGGGTATTATGAAATTTTAGAGCAATGGTAGCAGGAGGAATATTTTTCTGCAGCTCCAGGACGATTTGCCTTATAGCCGGGCTGAAATCAATCCGGAGAGGCTCGGAACTTTTATTGATCAAATAATCATAACTGCGGTCTACTGGGTCAGCCTGAGAAGCGGCTGCTTCTAAAAGGGAAGGAGCCTGGGCTTCGAATTCAATCCTTTGGGGTGCCAATCCGCAAATAAATGAAATCGCGTCGAAAAGTCGACCGACGCTCGAGGTTAAAGGACTATTGAAACGGCGGTCAATCATCTGGATAACACTCTCCAGTCTTTCTCGGGGGACCTTTTTTAAAGACTTTACCATTGGAAACTCTCGACCATAAGCTTTCTTTAAATAGGCTAAAGCCATTCGATAAGGCTCTCTGGCGGCAGCATCGCCTCCAGGCAAAGGTAGGTAATCAAGATAAGCAAATCTTTCATAACCGGAATAGTCAACTATCAGAAATTCTCCTCCCCAGGCCTGCCCATCATCTCCATAACCATAACCGTCGAAGCTTATTCCCAGAACCTTGGTTTCGAGAGGGAGTTGATGTTCGAGAAAGGCGGCCAGAATGTGGGCATAATGGTGCTGGACCTCAAAATGGGGCAGCCCCAACGAACGAGCATAACTGGTGCTGCGGAAATTGGGATGAAGATCGCTAACCACAAATTCCGGGCGAAAGCTAAAAAGCCGGCTGAGATGCGAGATAGTTTCCTGAAAATAACCAAAATTCTGGTAGTCGTCCAGGTCACCCAGAAATTGAGAGGTGACTACATAACCATTCTTGAAAATAGAGACGGTATTCTTAAGTTCGCCGCCAACGGCCAGCACCTGATGGTCAATTTTCAAAGCTTCTGGCACCGCCTGAGGAAAAGGTACAAAACCTCTGGCTCGCCGGAAGAATAGGGGCTTTCCCTTAACCACTTTCATTACTGAGTCATCAGCTCTCATAGCGATTTTTCGATTATGGGTGAGAATGTAGTCGCAAAGCTCAGGCGTAATTTCGGAGTCATCTTTGATGATGGGAGCTTCTTTACGATTAGAACTGGTGGCCACAATGAGCGGAATCTTTTTTAATAGAAGATGATGAAGGGGAGTGTAAGGAAGCATAAAACCAAGAGTATCAGCTTCCGGGGCAATTCCCTTGAGGTCCTTCTTCTTTTTAAGTAAAACAATCGGACACTGGGGGGACATCAGCCAGGCCTTTTCCTCAGGACTAATCAAGGCATATTTCTCTATCGTTTTCAGATTGTCAGCCATTAGAGCCAAAGGCTTGGTTTTTCTCTGTTTAATTTTTCTCAGACGCTGAATGGCGGTTGGGCTCAAGGCATCGGCAATGAGATGGAATCCACCCAACCCTTTAACGGCTAATATTTTCCCTTCTCTAATCAACTGGGCAGCATAATCCAGGCTATTAGAAACGGCCTTTCTGGTTTTAGCCTCCATGATTATAATTTGAGGACCGCAAGTTGGACAAGCGATCGGCTGAGCATGATACCGCCGGTCAGCTGGATCCTGGTATTCCCTCTGGCAGTCTGGGCACATTTTAAATTCTTTCATGGTGGTTTTTGCCCGGTCATAAGGGAGTTCTTCCACAATTGTGTATCTGGGTCCGCAGTTGGTACAATTGGTGAAAGGATACTGATAACGTCTTTCTCCCGGAGTCTGTATTTCCTTCAGACATTCAGGGCAGGTGGCTATATCCGGAGAAATGAAGACAAATGATTTTTCCTGGTTCGAGCGCTCGATAATGAATTCATTTTTTCCTAAGGGCTTAGCTTTTTCAAAGACAAGACTTTCAATTCGGGCCAGAGGCGGGGCTTCTTCCTTTAAGGCTCTGAGGAATTTATTTAAGGCCGGCTGACGGCTTTCTATGAAAATTTCTACTCCCTGACCGACATTCTTGACATAGCCATTTAAGCTTAACCGTTTAGCCAGGCGGTAGATAAAAGGCCGGAAACCGACCCCTTGGACAGTCCCCTTAACCAATAATTTATAGGCGCAAAGTCTGGCTAATTGGTCATTGGCTTTATTCATTATTATCTCGGTCTAAGGCTGTAAAGGCAACCACAATAGTCCTGTCGGTACAAGCCGAGCTGCCGGCTGAGAAGGACACTTTTTTTAAAGCCGTCTTTTTTCTTAAAATCTGCCTCTAAATATTCAACCTTATATTTTTCCCCGGCCATTCGCCCAATCTTGTTGAGGACAGCGGCACTTTTCCAGGGGCTGATGCTCATAATAGTAGTAAAAAGGGGAATATTTAATTGCCTGGCTTTTTCCGCAGTTTTATCAAGGCGCCAGGCATAGCAAATATGACAGCGCCGACCTCTTTCGGGCTCGCTCTTAAATTTTTCTGTCAATTTGAACCAGTAATCGGCTTCATAAGGTCCTTTTAACAATTGAAAACCAAGGTGCTGGGCTACCTTCCTGGTTTCCTCTAAGCGGAGGAGATATTCGCTTTCTGGATGAATATTTGGATTGTAGAAATACCCGACTACTTCATAATCGGCCTGAAGCAAACCAACCACATAGAGAGCATCTGGGGCACAACAAAGATGAGCTAAGATTTTTGCCTTATCGTTCATGAGTTTATTTTAGCCTGGAGTGGCCGATTGGTAAAGACCGGCTTAAAGACTTCCGATTTCTTCTTTAATGGATTTTATTTTGCTTTCGGTTTTATCGATCTGGAAATAGAAAAAAGCCAGGTCTTCTCTTTCCGGCCTTAATTTATAAATAAGCCGGCCGATAAGCTGGTAGTGAGATCCTAACTGCTGGTTAACCTTCCAGAGAGCTTCTTCAATTTTAGCCTTGGTTTTTCTCAAAGCTTCTTCGTTTTCTTTGAGAGATGAGTCGACTGTTTCTTCAGAGGTAGAAGACCCGGCGGCTCTGATATCTTTTAATTTTAAAGTTCTTAGCTCCCGATAAATTGTGTGCCAGCGAGCTTGAAGCTCGGCACTTTTTTCTTCCAAAGATATTATTTCTGAGGCTACCTCTTCTATTTCGGGAAGTTCTGGCCAGCACTTGGCGGTTAGCTGACCTAATTGCTTAAAAAGATCATCCTTTTTTTCTTCCTCTTTTTTTAATTTAATCTGGAGCCGCAGTTTTATAAATTTTCTTCTAGGCCCGGATAAAAGATAATTTAGCTTCCGTCTCAGTTCTTTATTTTGCAGGAAATTTATGAATATTAACAACAGGATGAGGCTTAAAAGCAGGTAGAAAATCCAGAAAGGTAAACCTTCTTTTTTTAGCTCCGGTGAAGATGTCAGGCTTAAGTAATCAATGGCCACTTGATTCACTAATAATTCTCCTGGCGATTTAATTATAAATTTCTTTTTTTATGATTTTTTGCTTATTTTTGTCAGACTTTTCTTTTGCTTCTGATTCGGGAATGGATGGCTTAACATAGGTGGAAATAGCCCACTCCGCGAGGAATAAGGCAGCGGGCAAATTTTCCTTAAAAATATTTTCGATATCTTCTTGAGAGTTGAAAAAGCCGCCCTGAAGAAGATCAATGGGCGGGAGTTCAATAGTGAAGGCTGGAATCTGGAAAAAGCCATAGGCCCAATCAGTAAAGTTGCCGTTAGTTAGATAGAGTGAGGCTGAGGCCCTTCCCACTTCATATCGGCGGCCATTGACCCGGTAGATAAGGTCCGCCATGGTCGAAGCTAACTGCTGGAATAAATCTTCCTTTTCAGCTGGCAGGTTGGCATAACCCCAGGGATAGAGAATGCTCTGGGAAAAGCTATGATAAGAAATGGCCGCTGAAAAATGGTTATTCTGAAAAAGATTTTTAATGGCCAAAGTTTCAGGCTCAGAAAATGGTCCCGGTCCGCGGTAAAGGTCGGAAGAAGGCTCGGGGCTGGATCCCTCATTATCATAGCCCCAGGCGAAAGAATAATTGCGGTTTAGATCCACCCCAAAAGAACCATCAGGATTAAAACGACGGTTTTTTCTCCATAAGCGGTAATTGAAAATTGAATAATCAAGACCATCCGGATTAACTAAGGGAATAATCCAGATTTCCGCCGAATCAATAATATTCTTGATGTGAGTATCAAGATTATAATTTTTTAACAGATAATCAGCGATCAGCAAAGGAACTTCAACTGAGATCCATTCTCGGGCGTGATGGCAGCCGAGCAAAGCTACCCCGGGTTTGTTTTCTTTTACTGCCTGGTAGTTACTTATTTTTAGAGCATAAATATTTCTATTTTCCAGACTCTTTCCTAAGATATACAGCCGGCTTAGGCCTGGATAAGCCGTGGCCAGGGCTTTAAGAGCAGAACCCAATTCCGAGTAAGAATGATAGGCTCCATTAAGCCCGCTCTCCAGATGAAACTTCCTATCAGCTGAATTTTTAGCTGGCCAATCAAAGCGATTGTTTTCAAGAGTAAAGGTATAACCAGCCTCTTTTATCGAACTTAAATATTGTTGATCGATGAGGAAATATATTTTTTCCCCTTCGATCATTAAAGGATCAAGAGGAAACAATCGCATTAGGCTTTCTAAATTAAGATTTCGGGGAAAACTGATGATGACCTCATTTTGATTCGAAACTTGGTATCCACCAGATAATAAAACTGAAGAAAGAATAATGATAAAAAGAAAAAGGAAAACAGCTAAGGTTTTGCTCCTGAAGAAAAGGATCATTTTCTACTCCGAAGAATTGTTTTTAGGTCTGGATGAAAATTTAGCGTCAAAGAAATTTTCTGGTTTTTTAGATTGCGTCCAGAGCCTTTTTCTATCCCGATGGCCGTAGCAAACCGCAGGCTGAAAGATGACCAATCTACCCCCGAGCCAAAGGTAACATAATAATAAGTGGACTTAATATCAGTCATTGGTTGAGGGTCAATCATTAGGCCGAAATAATAAGGAGAATTCCAGGTGTGGTGGAGAAACCTGAATGTAGTTTGATAATCTAATCCCAAGCTAACTCTTATCACCGACCTAAATTTTTCAGATCTTGGTTCGCCAAAATAAACATATGAATAATTGCGCCAGCTGAAATGAACTGTTTCCAGCATTATTTGTAAATTTTCTTTGAAGGCATAACTAACTCCAGCTGCCAGGATTTGAGGCATTTTTATTCGATCGACCGCTTCATCTTGAATTTCTATATCGGTATTATCGGAGAAAGACCTGAAGATAAGAGAGCTCTTTCCCTGAACCTTTTTATGATAGGATGGGATAAAACTTAAGCCTAAGCGGAGGCGACTGGAAATTTTTCCGCTAAGGCCAATCAGCGGATAGAAACCACTGATTTTCTGATAACGGTAGTCAAGCATCTCAACCTGATCAGGCGGCCAGGTCTCCTCCAGATTTCTATTAATCTGGCCGTCAATCCAGATTAGACTTAG
>PNJE01000034.1 GCA_002877915.1 Candidatus Aminicenantota bacterium | reverse complement strand
GGGGCATCCTCTGGGCCGCCCATAACCTAAACGAATAAAAATAAAACGAATAGAATTTGATTTAATCTAGTGTGCTAAGAATAAAGCGCCAAAATTAAAATACTAGATAGACTTGATTATCAGGCAAAGAAGAGAAAGATATTTTCCAGATCCGGTTCTGATTCTTCCGAGATAACTCCCTTTTCCAACAGGAACTGCCGAAAACAAGGTTCTTGTTCCTTACCTACAAGCAGAGTAAATTTCATTGTATCATTATCTAGTAAGTCTTCCTTCTTAATCAATTGGGAAAAGGTCTGAAGTGTTTTTTCATCTATCATTCTTCCGAAAATCCTAGAAAAAAAATATTTTTCTTTAAATCTTTGCAGTTTTTCCTGCAGTATAATCCTGCCTTTCTTTATAATGATGAAATTATCACAAACTTTTTCAGCCTCTGAAATAATATGGGAACTGATGAGAATCGTCTTACCCTGTGACTTCAATTCCAGGAATAAATCGCGCAATTTCTTTATGGTAACCGGATCAACAGCATTTAGCGGTTCATCGATAATTAAAAAATCAGGTTCAAGCACCAAATTCTGAAGGTAAGAAAATTTTTTTTGATTTCCCAAAGAATAGGTCTGTGGTTTTCTTCGAAGAAGAGCCGCCTCGAATGATAATTTTTCACAGTAGAGCTCTATAAGCTTGTTGACCTTACTTTCGAGTATTCCGAATAACCTGGCAGTGCAGTTTATTATTTCATCTCCCCTTAACCAGTAGAAAAATACCGGGTGCTCTGGCACATAGCCGATATTTTTCGCTCGTATTTCTACTCTGCCAGAATCCTGCCTAAGGAATTTCGTGATGATTTTAAACAACGTTGTCTTCCCGGCCCCATTTTCACCTAAAATAACAGTGATCTGCCCGGAATCGAGACAGAAACTTACTTCCTTTAAAGCTTCAATTTCTCCATAATTCCGGCTTATATTTTCTACTTTCAAGACATATTCGCTCATCGTTTCGGAAGCTCCATCCTATTGATTTTCCAGTTTTCTAATCCTAAAAATAAAAGCAAGAGTAATAGCACCTCTGACCAGTAAAATGAAAGATTCTTAAGAATGATTAAGTTAGGAAAGACGACTATTACTGCTGCAATTTTCATTTTTGCTGCAAAGCCCAGGATAACTCCCTTTTCTACATTCTCAATCAACTCCTCATAATACTTAGCTGAGAAAAGAAACCAAATGAAAAACATAAATTGGAAGCCTAATATAGCTGCCACATTAGAGCCTCCCCTTAGATAAAAGCTTAGAAAACCACTTAAAGCCAGATAATATAATCCTACTAGAAGACCAAGGCACAACCGATCCAAATGACTTGGTTCTACCGAATGCATGATAATCCCATATCCGTAATAAATAAGAAAAAAAAGCAGCGAGACCGAAATAGCAATAAAAGCCAGAAAATAATTCTTATCCCAGAGATAATTCTTGAAACTTTTGTTGATGAAGATTACATTTTCCAGACATCCACTTTCAATTTCACCTCTCATCATGTCTTGGCTAAAAAAGAGGAATAAATAAGGAAAAAGGAACAGATAAAGATGAAAAGATACCAGGTAAGATTCAATTTTCCAGATGATTCCAAGAAAAACGACAAACCCGAGAAAGACAAAAAGGTTAACCTTGGAAGCTGAAAACTTCTTCCAGATTAGATAAAAATTCACTTTATGCCGATTTTGGTCAGACATTTCTTAAGCTCTTCCTTTCTTTGCTCATTTGTCATAAAGTAATTATACCTGTAAAGAATTTTATCCCCAAGGCTTAAGAGCCAAAAGGGTTCATCTTGCACTCCGAAACGACGATAGATTTTTTTATTTAAATCGCAGATGACCGGATAATAGAAGCAGTACTTTTTCATGAATCTTATTAACTCATCTTCACGATCATAAGAAACAGCTACCAGACCAATTTTCAGATTGTTGCTCTCTATAAAATACTTCATTTCAAACAGGTCCTCCCAACAGACATGGCATCTGGTTGAAAAAAATATTAACAGCACTGGCATCTCTTTATCAGGATGAGCTTCTTCAAGAGAATGGAAAAGGGGAAGTTTATCTTGAGCCGGTAAGCATGGAAATAAGCTCATTACAAATAGTAACAATATAGCTTGAATTATATTTGATGAAACAATTTTTAATATTCCCTCAACTTTACCGAGTCTAAGCATCTTACTTTTTACCAGCCCCATCATAAATCCTCATAATTCTTAAGCTATACGATGTATCAATCCCATAGATAAAATCATTATCGACAGAAATTTTAGTTAATCTATCAGGAAGTTTAATAATTCTTATTAGCTTTCCTTCGCCGGAGATGACTGCAACTTTTTGTCCTGGTCCCAGGTCAAGTCCGATATCCTTATGGTTAAAATATTCAGGAACTAGCAAATAAAAAAGCCCTCTCGTACTATCACTATCCCAACACAAAACATTCAACTCTTTCTTTCCTCCTTTGAGGGGAATTTCTATTTGTTTTAGAGAATATTCATTGCTTAACGATATCTTATTTTTTATCTTTCCCTCTCTGTCAAAATAATAGATATTCCTGTCTTCTGCCTTTTTAACCACAAAGAATCCCTCTGATGATTTATTCATAAGAAAAATCTGATTTCTAAAGACGTCATATACCGAGTCTCCCGAATAAAAAGCATCAAGACATTTCCAAAGCAAGTTGCCTTTGTTGTCGAAACAATATATGAGCTTCTCATGATTTTGGTGTGGTAAAGGAATCACCGAAACTATAATTTTGTCCTCGTCAAGAATCAGAATTTTATAAATGAAAAGGGGAAGCTTAAAGTTTCCGAGATCCTTACCTTCTTTATCATAAATTTGGACCTTAGCCTTATCAGCAACGTATATTTTCCCCTGGTATATATCCATATCCGAAGGGCTGCTCAGCTCCCCTGGTCCATCTCCAGGCCTTCCTATAACTGCCCGGAGAATTCCGATTTTTGAAAAAACCTTAATTACACAGTCTCTGTCATCAAGAACGAAAATATTATTATCATCATGCTTCAGGGACACAGGACGATAAAAATAGAGTAATTCTTTATCTCCACCTATTTCTATATCCTTAGCCACCTGATATTCAATGCCTCGCAAGTCGGGATTCCAGGCTTCCAGTCCATTTGGTAGCCAGATGAATAACAATACTAAAAAGGTTACTATACCTGAATTAGTGTTATACATCTTAATACACTCCCAATCATAAATAAAAATCG
>PNJE01000012.1 GCA_002877915.1 Candidatus Aminicenantota bacterium | reverse complement strand
TATAGAAAATAAATGAATTGCCATGGTCCGACCCTTGCCCCCACTTGCCCCCCCCACCTCCGACCACCCCCACCGCAATCTCCACCACATCCCGATCAATCCACTGAACCAACCCCGAAACTCCCAACCCGCCCTGGCTAAGGACCCATGAAAACCCCGGAAACCAAAAAAATGAATGGCTATGCTTCAGCATAGAAAAGAATATGCATGCTAAAATAAAATTGAAGCCGACAAAAAGATTATGGACAAAAAAGAAATTTTTGACCAACTGGCTTTGGAGTATGAAGCTTGGTTTGAAAAAAATAAGTATGCTTACCAATCGGAGCTTGAAGCCATAAGGAGGGTTCTTCCGAAAACAGGACCAAGACTTGAAGTCGGAAGCGGCACGGGTAGATTTGCTGTCCCACTCGGAATCAAGTTAGGCATTGAACCATCTGAGGAAATGGCCAGAATAGCTAAGCAAAAAGGGATGGAAGTAATTAAAGGAGTAGCTGAATCTTTGCCTTTTCCCGATGCCCATTTTGGTTTTATCCTTATGGTAACAGCTATTTGCTTTTTCGACGATGTCGAAGCGGCTTTAAAAGAAGCCTGGCGAGTGCTAAAATCTGGGGGCAGTTTGATAATCGGCTTTATTGATGCCAACAGCCCGCTGGGAAGAAATTATCAGGAGAAAAAAGACAAGAGCCGGTTTTATCGTCAGGCAAACTTTTTCTCAGCGGATGAAGTTATTTCGCTTTTAAAAAAGTCAAATTTCAATCAATTTTATTTACTGCAGACTATATTCCGGCCGCCAGAGGAAATTAAGGAGGCCGAGCCGGTTAAAGAAGGTTGCGGAGAGGGATTATTTGTTGTGGTTCGGGCGGTTAAAGTCAGTCAGTGAGCGAAAATAAGTGAACAAATTGGGGGCGCCAACTCAAAATAAGAACCTAAAATAAAGCTTTAAAACCATTTTTCGATTTTATAAATTTAATTTTAAGTCTTTGACTTTTTCAGTCAGATTTTTCCAAATTATGAGTTTTCACCCAATATTTTTGGCGGCCGGCGCGGGTGCTGGTGAGGAGTCCTTCTTTTTCCAGGTCGGTCAGGACTCGCTTTAAAATCTTAAGATCAGCTTCTGAAAAAAGCTGAGCTAAGTCTTTTTTCCCGAATTCTGTTGGTAATTCCTTCATCACTTTTTCTCTGAGCTCAAAATAACTTCCGCCCTTGAAATCGAGAGGCAGCTCGTACTTATTCACAGCTTCGTTAACTGCAGCTGGTAACCGGTCTTCATCGTGAGCCATGATGGCTGAGAAAAACCTCAGTGTCCATTCCCTGGCCAATTTGCGATTTCCGGCAAAGGTTATAATCAGGTCGGGATGAAGCGCCTGAAGTTCGGCCAGCGCCCTGGCGGTAAAAGCTGGTGAGTAAAACCTGAGCTTAGCCGGGTTCAGAAAATCAGAATAATTTGCTTCTATTACCAGCGCCGCGTAGCGATAAGCTTCAAGTTCGCCGAGGGTCTGGTGCAAAAGTGGCATCCGACCGAATTCACCGAGCAAGTTCTCAAAGGTCTTTCGTTCAACCACAGCTCGCAGCCCAGGCTCTGAGAAAAGCGCATAATCGCCAACTGGCAGGTTTTTTCGTTCCACCGTGCAGTTAGGAAAGTTCCAGGGATAACGTTCATTTTTATCGATAATGATGTGAAGGCGCGGTGAGCCCTGAGTAGTCAACTTGACTTTGATTTTTCTTTGAATAAGGTTGGTTCTGGTGCGCCAGAAAATCTGCTCGTATTCACCCTCCTTCTGCTTATATTTTTTCTTCAGAAAAAGGAATTCGCAACGCTTATTAATTGTCCGGTCAAGCACAACAGCCAGCCTTTTTCCATATCTTTTTAGTGAGATAATTGGCACGCGCTCTAATTCCTTTGCCGGGTAGAGTGAGCCTTGAGGGTCTTCGCGCAAGCAAAAAATGTGCCCTTTAGTCCCTGGCCAGCGGTCTTGGACGCGTAGGCACAACAGATTTTCCTCGCCCCTGGTTATTCTAAGGCGGTATGGGAATTTTTCGTGCCCGGTTGCTTCAAGTATCCAGTAGGTCGTTTCCATCGGCTCGATTTTTATCAGCTTTTATAAAAGAATATCTCAAATGCCCGACTTTTTTCAAATCAAAAGTCTATTTGGAAGCGCAAGTCGGCCGCTTCCTTGAATTACCCCTTGAATCCCCCTCAAACCACCATTTCAAATCCCGCTCGGGATCGTTCACCACAATCCGGGAATTAGCCTGTACTTAACTTTTTGAGTATATTCTCTGTAGCCTTCTAAGTTTTCTGTCAGTTCCTTTTCCTCGTCCAGGATTCGGAAAATCAGGATTATCACGATGAAGACAGTGAGAATCATTCCCCAGTATGAGCCAAGGGCCAGTGGCGTGACCCCATAAAAGAAAATGGTCCCAGTATACATCGGGTGTCTCACGATAGAATATGGTCCGGTTGTTATGATCTTCTGTTCTTTTTCGACCTCTACCACCCGGGAGGCATAGCTGTTGGTTAAAAACACATACAGGATGATGAGATAGCCAAAAAGCACCATGGCCAGCCCGGCGATCGACAACCCGTCAGGGACTTTTGACCAGCCAAAGCGCTTATCCAGGCCAGGCAGGATATAAACCAGAAGAAATGGTGCCAGCCCGACCTGTTGGATAATCTTTTGTTGTCTCCTTTTTTCTCGAGTTCTCATCCGGCGTTCGAGAAATTTCGGGTCGTGCTTGAACATGTAGAGTACAAAGGTGAGCATCGGAATGAAAAGTATTATGATATAGAACCAGGCCTGCCAGTAATTAAACGTTCCGGCTGCTAAGAAGAAAGCCAGCGCCAGGAAAGCAAATACCAGGATAAACCGGGAGATGACTATCAATTTTAAGCCTTTAATATCCATCTCCTGCATCATTATCGTTCGTATTTATCCTATATGACTTAGTATCACCGGCGAAGATGGCTGTCAATCTGTCAATTAAAAAGGTGGGGACAAAAAAGGGGACACGCTCTCATGTCCCCAATTCAGTTTACCGCGCCAGGTTTGGTAAGTAGGTTTGGTAAATAGTGGTTAAATAGGGGTCGGGGTAAATAGGGGTAATTAGGGGTAAATAGGGGTCGGACCACGCTATCTATTTGAAAAATCATATATTAAGTATATTTTTGCTGGCCAAATGAGGTCTTAAAGCTTATTTTGAGTAGGGCAAAAGTTTATTTTAGAATGAAGATCTAATTTTAGAGTGGGAAACGAACCAC
>PNJE01000006.1 GCA_002877915.1 Candidatus Aminicenantota bacterium | reverse complement strand
CAAAAACGGGCTGGGAATGCTGGGTGGATGAATATTATTTCATATATCCAGACCAGACAGCTATAAGAAAGGTATCCTGGAAAAAAGGAACATTGGGCTTCCCGAGGCAGTTTCAGGAATCTGAAGTCTTCCTCCAACCAGGACAAAGAAATTGCGATGTGGTGGAGAAAGATTTTGCCCAGGTGGCTGATTATAATGGGAACAGCATGAAAGTATCCTTCAACGGTGATCCTGATAAGCCGCCTTCTGGTCCCTACTGGGATAAGTATTTTGACTATACTGTTCAACAAATCAATTTTAAAGCTCAGAATAAACCCTTTATCTGTTTTGAACCTCCCAACCAGATGTGGCTACGTTATAAAAAACTAAATGGATATAATCTCCATACTACCTTTGATCACTGGCCTGTGGGGCAGGCCCGATGTGATGGTCGAAGAACAGTCATGGCTGACCGTCCTTCGCATTCGATATGTTATCCTGTTTCTGATCCGGTAATTCATGAGGCTGAAAATAGAGAATACTGGTTTGGACTTTATGGTATGAATGACCTGCCTTTCGACCAAATAATAAAATTCGGCCGGTCCTGGGTTTATCCGGCTGAACTTGTCTTGACAGACAATAATTTTAAATCCGAAGGTTATGACCGGAGCGAAAGATGCTACAAAATTAATGACCTGAGCTCAAAGCCTGAATCTCTGACCTTTATCCTGAAAGGTTCAAAAAGCTCTCCGATTATTAATCCAGCTTTTTATATTAAAAACTGGAATGGGCAAGAAGCGAGGGTGCTCGTTGATAATAAAGAAATAGAAGGAACTAAAATTGGAATAAATAAGACCTTAGAAGGAAACGACCTGATTCTCTTTATTCCAATACATTCTGAATCTGATATTCAGATGAAAATAATTTCTCTTAAATGATTGGTGATTAAAATTGAAAGCGAGGATAAAATTATGAAAAAAATTTGGGTGTCAGGGTGTGTTATTCTATTGTTTTCTTTCCTTTTTCCCTGGGCTTTTTCGGCTCTGGTATTAAATAATCCAGCCAGCTCGGATAGCTCGAAGGTCTCCGGAATAAATTTAATTTTTGGTAAATCAAAGGCCGAGACGGAATATCTGGCGGGTTACCTTATTATTCCAGTCGAGAAAGTGGATAAAAGCTATAATGCCGGGTTCTCAATGTATGTGCCTGCCTGGCCATTACTAACCACCTATCCAGGCCATTTATTCCAGAGTGGTCTTCCAAGCACCTGGATGTTCGCCCAATACGATGGCCCTGCTCCAAAAAAAATGTACTCTGATATAGAAGGTGGCCTCGGGTGGTGGAGAGAGACGCGCTTTCCTACTGAAACGCCCAAATTCATTATGGGCGGAGTTGGTCCGAACTTCTCTGAGATTGCTAACGGACCCGGCAACGGATGGGGTGCTTGGGGCCTTTATGGAGTTGCTCAACTGAGCCCCTATTTGCTTTTTCCCCTCGATGGATTAAATATCAAGCAGGGAGCAAGCGGTGAGCTTCTGGGTTATGGGTACCTTCCTCTGCCGTTGGGTGAATCGAAAAAACAGACTGATGGCCGGGACATCCCCACCGGCAATCAATTTTGGACTCTTTTTCTAAACGCTAATAATTTTAAAGGGCCGGTAGCCTTTTTCACGCCTTACTTCTGGTCAAAGGCGACAGTAAAAGAGCCAAGGCTGGCCGGACAACTCCTTGATTCTCGGCCGTCAGATCCTAACCGGGCGGTTGAGATGGAAACCCAATACATCCCTTGCCGGATAGCAGTAGATTCTAAGGGAGAATCGTATGCGCGAATTGCCCCGGTATTATTCCCCCGCAATGCTGGGGAGGAATCGATACTTGTCCACAAAGATACTGTCTACAACAGGAAAGCCCTCTGGGATTCAGTAGCCGCCTGGTTTAGTGGCGGTCCTCCTTGCGACGGAGCAATCAACCCAGAAGGGGCCCTCATACGAAATTTTGTGCGAACCGGCCGGGCTACCTGGGAAATTCGCATATCTGAAGGAGAAAAGGAAGTCAAAAAAATTCCTATTGATTGGAATGACTTTGCCCAGTTGGTGCCTATTGATTCTGAAACCTATGGCCTTCGTTGGAACTATGAAAAGGTAAAGGTAAATGGGCCATTTGTGATTCTCCCTGAGTATTATCATCTTGAGAATGCGGCTGATCCAAAGAAAGCCAGGTGGGTCCCAATAGCACCAGATAAGGTCCCAGCGGAGACTGGCTTGCAGAAATTGAAATGGGATCGGCCGGCTGAGCCAGAGCCTAAACCTTGCACTACTCCTGATAGTCCAAAAAGTTGCTGGAAGAAACCGGGACCGGTGGCTGGTCCATTCCAGGCCTATCTGGGCGACGGGACAGTATTAACTTATTATTGGTACCGTTTTGCCGACCAGCCAGCCCTGTTGAATGCTGGCCTGACAGATATCGAACGGGAGCAGATGCAAGCAAAAATAGAAAAGATCCACCGGAGCTGGTCTAAGGATGGAAGTTACCTCCAGCCCCCCTCGAGAGGCAAGTTGGTTGACCTTGATCCTGCTCTTATCGTCACTCCGCCCAAGGGCCTGGAGGTAGGCTATGTGCCTATAGTAACCAGGCAAGAATTGAGGAAAAAATGAGAAAAAGACGAGCGGTCGGGGAAAAATTGCTAATCGGTAATTCTTTTGCTCGAAGTTGATTTTGAGCCGAAAATTTTTTCTTAGGCATTCTATTCAAAAAATAGTCAGGTGGCTAAAAATTAATAACTGACTGAGGCGGAAGTTCATATGGTTAATTTATTGAGAACTGCCGGGATGAATGATTTATATATTTTAAATTAACGATTGATGACAGTTTTGCCCATCGCGGGTTTCAATTAAAAATATAAGCTCATTTCTATCCGGCTATGGTTGTTTGTTCTTCAAAAAGAAAATTTTTTTGGCCGCTGAATATTAAAAAATACCTGGAAGTTTATTTGTTTTTTAAATTCTTGATTAATTCTTGGAAAAAGGGGCTGGTTTTTTGAAAGAAACGTTTATAAGATTGGCAGAAATAACTTTTCTCTGGTTCAGGCGCGAAGCCTCTTTCCTTGGGGCAACCACCGCGGCAAAAAACGAGCCATTCACATTTTTTGCATTCCTCGGGCAAAAGGGATTTCCTTTTTCCAAATTTTCTTTGGGTCGCGGAGTTGAGCATATCAATTAAACGTTTATCTTTAATATTTCCCACGTTCCATTCAGGTTGAACATAAAAATCGCAGGAATAGACTTCCCCGTTGTGTTCTATAACCAAGTAGTCGCCGCATTCTTTGTGCAGATTGCAATCAGGCGGAGTTAAACCGGCAAAAGCAAAAAGTAAGGATTCAAAATTTCGGACATAGATTGACGGTTGACCGTTATGGAAATCAGCTTTCCAGAGCTCAAACAATCTGAGCAAAAAATCGCCATATTGTTCAATGGAAACAGAAAAGCTAGCTGGGTGGTGAGGGTTTTTTGGGTCAGGTTCAAGGCAGGGAATGAATTGCATGTAGGTAAGGCCCAGGCTTTTTAAAAATTGATATATTTCCTCTGGAAATCTGGCCGAATAATCATTAACCACGACGAGGGCATTGGTAGCCACCTCTGAATCAAGCAGCAATTTGGCTGCCTCCACCGCTTTTTCCCATGACCCATGACCGTTAGAATGCTGGCGATAGCGGTCATGAATATGTTGGGGACCGTCCAAGCTCAGTCCAACCAGAAAATTATATTCACGGAAAAATTTAGCCCAATCCTTATTTATCAGCAGCCCGTTAGTTTGAAAGCCGTTACTTACAGAATGTTTCTCTCCATATTTTTGCTGGAAATAAACCGCTTGCCTGAAAAAATCGAGCCCTATTAGCGTGGGTTCTCCGCCCTGCCAGCCAAAATATATTTCTGGTGCTGACTGGGACATGGCCTGTTTGATAGTTTCTTCCAGGATTTCAAGACTCATTCGATGAACACGAGTTTCCGGAAACAGATTGCTTTTCTTCAGGTAAAAACAGTAATGGCAATGCAGATTGCAATCCGGGCCGGCTGGCTTAATCAGAACGCTGGTCAGCTTTTTTTGGTTAATGAAGTTTTTTTTAGTCCTGGTCATTACTCAGTCGGGGCCTTCTTTTTAACTGGTCATAGCTTTAAATTTATAATTTTATACATTTTATCCGTTTGGAGATAGAAATAGAAGCGTGAAAAAATTAATTGTAATTAGAAAAATTTTAGGTTTTGTAAAATTAATCCTTGTCTTCAGGATTTGATTTTTGTTATTCATAATTTGAAGATTAAAATAACAGGACAATTTTGGAGTGGATAATATGGACAAAAATGAACTCATCAAAAATCTGACCCGGCGCAATTTTTTAAAACTATCAACAGCGGGTTTAGGAACCCTGATTTTTCATCACCCGCTGACTGCCCGGCTGAAAGATAGTGACCGGCCGAATATTCTCTTTGTCCTGACCGATGATCAACGCTTCGATATGTTAGGCTGTGCAGGAAATCCGGTTATCAAAACCCCGAACATCGATAGCCTGGCTCGGGAGGGAGTGAGATTTGAAAACGCTTTTGTCACCACACCAATCTGTGCGGCCAGTCGGGCCAGCATTTTCACCGGTACTTTCGAACGAACCCATACTTATACTTTTACTAAGCCTCCTTTGACCAGATCCTTTACTGATATTAGTTATCCGGTTCTTCTCCGAGAAGCTGGCTACCGCGTGGGCTTCGTTGGCAAATTCGGGGTTAAAGTGGAAGAAGGTGTAGAGAAACAGATGTTTGATTATATGAAACTAACCAGCTTTCCTTATTTTCAGATAATTAATGGAGTAAAAAGGCATATGACCGAAGTCGAAGGTGAATATGCAGCAGATTTCCTTCGGCAGGCAAAAGCAGGTGAGCCTTTCTGCCTGATCTGGTGCCCGTGGGCGCCTCATGCTGATGATGATAATCCCGAGCAATATTTCTGGCCTCCGGCGGTAGACGGATTGTATCGTGAGGTAGAAATTCCCGTTCCTGAAATGGCTGATCCGAAGTATTATGAGGCTCAACCTGATTTTTTAAAGGATACTATGAATCGGACTCGCTGGTTCTGGCGCTTTGATACACCTGAAAAGTACCAAAAAATGGTCAAGGGATATTATCGGATGATTAGTGGGGTTGACCTAGTGCTTGGAAGGATTCTGGCCGAGTTGAAGCGATTAGGTCTAGATAGGAAAACCATAATTATTTACTCCTCGGATAATGGATATTTTCTAGGAGAAAGAGGTTATGCCGATAAATGGTTAATGTATGATTTATCAATAAGGGTTCCTCTAATAATTTATGACCCGAGGCTTTCTAAGGAAAATCGGGGTCTGCTGAGAAAAGAATTAGTACTAAATATCGACCTTCCGGCTACCATCCTGGACCTGGCCAGAGTGCCTATTCCAGGCAAGTACCAGGGGCGCAGTCTGAAACCTCTTCTCGGGCGCAGGAAACCCATCTGGCGAAATGAAATTTTCTGCGAGGAGCTTTGGGATAATCCAGAAATCCCTCAGAGTGAGGGTGTCCGAACTGACCGCTGGAAATATATCCAATATCCTAAGCACCCGGAATATGTTGAACTTTTTGATTTGAAGAATGATCCTCAAGAAAAACAAAATCTGGCTCGAATGACCCAATATCAGCCTACCCTTGAAGAACTTAAGTCTCATTGCCAGCATTGGATACAACAGCTGATAGAAGACAGAAAAAAATTTCAGTAAAGCATTTTAGGAAATATTGGGTATCCGGCGAAAGCAAAATTAATAATCACGGCTTCACTCCGAGTTCGGTTCTTAGACGGTTGAGCTCTTTCATCAAACTCTCTTTAATCTTCTGGTAATCTGGATGATTATAGACATTGTTTATTTCTTCTGGGTCAGATTCCAGGTCATACAGTTCCCAGCAATCCATATCTTGATAAAAATGAATTAGCTTGTGGCGGAAGGTTCTAACTCCATAATGCGGTCTAACGGCATGTTCGGCTGGATATTCATAATAATGATAGTAAAAAGCCTGTCGCCAATCTGAGATTTTTTTGCCCTGAAGAATATCTTTGAACGATCTCCCTTGCATATAAGAGGGAATGGACATCCCGGCGAAATCCAGAAGCGTTGGAGCTATATCTACATTAATCACCATATGTTCCTTATCGACCCCCTTTTTAACTCCATCTGGATATCTGATTATTAAGGGAAAGCGAATGCTGGGTTCATACATAAAACGCTTATCGAACCAGCCATGTTCGCCCAGGAAAAAGCCCTGATCTGAGGTATAAATCACCATCGTGTTGTCAGCCAGGCCTTCTTTTTTTAAAAACTCAAGCAACCGCCCGATGCTGACATCAACCGAAGCTATCGTCCGGAGATAATCTTTAATGTAACGCTGGTATTTCCATAAAGCTAATTCTTGGCCTTCAGGCTTTTTCCTTTGGAATTCCTCATTTTCCTCACGGTAGGCTTCATCCCAGGCTTTTTTCTGTTCGTCGGTCATCCGGTTATAACCCGACATCCAGTATTCCACTCCGGTTTTTTCATGTTCGTTGAGTTCAGAATTATTGAGAGGATAAAGCTTCAAATCGTAGGCCAGGTAGGTATTATCAGCAATTCTCATTTCCTGAAGCTTGGCCGCCGGGCACCGGGTGCTATAATCATCGAAGTAAGTTTCGGGAACGGGCAAATCTCTATCCCTGAAAAGGTGAAGAAAATCAGGACCTGGCATCCAGTTTCGATGGGGAGCTTTATGACCCAGGAATAATAAGAATGGCTTCTTTTTATCTCTATTCTTAAGCCAGGCTAAGCTTTTTTCTGTCAGGATATCGGTGACATATCCATGTTCCTGGTATTTTCTGTCCTTTTCAATAAAATCTGGATTATAGTAATTTCCCTGACCGGGAAGAATACAAAAATAATCAAAACCAACCGGAGTGGCTTTCAAGTGCCATTTTCCTATGTAGGATGTCTGGTAGCCGGCTTTTTTAAAAAGTAATGGGAAAGTTCCTTCCTGCGATTTCAGCTCAATAGTATTATCAATAACTCCATGCTTATGGCTGTATAGACCGGTAAGAATAGAAGCCCGGCTGGGAGCGCAGATAGAATTGGTAGCAAAGCTGTAGTCGAAGCGCATTCCTTCAGCTGCCAGTTGGTCTATGTTCGGAGTCTGCATCAGTCGGCTATCATAGGAGCTAATTGCCCGGCAGGCATGGTCATCGGACAGGATGAAAATAATATTAGGTTGGGAGCCTTTGCTCCGGCAGGAAATGGACGAAAAAACCTGGGGAAGACTTAAGCTCCCAATTGCAGTTAATTTAAGAAAATCGCGGCGATTTAATTTTTCACTCATTTTTTTCTCCTCTGAGTTCTAATTATCAAATTAATATTTGCAAATCAAGTTTTTTAAATAAAATTATCCTGGCTTATTTAAGATAAAAAATAAGAAATAATAGCAAGCCATATGGTTAATAGATTGGCTAAATTTTTTATCAAGATGATAGGAATTTTGTATGAGATTCCCTGTATATGTGGCGTTGACCACTTTGCTTTGAGTCCTTCTGCAAAAAATAATTTTATAATCATTGAAGGAAGTAAATAAAAAAAGTTTGACTTAATTAGCTTTATTATTTATGTTAAATAAGAAAGGAGGAAGGACTATTTTAAATCATAAACAGAAATTCCAAAATTTATTTAAATTGGGCATTTTAATAGTTCTCGGTTTAGAATTGACTAGCATCCTCTCAGCTACTTTGATCTTTCCACCAGAAGAATATGCTCGACGGCGCAGCCGATTAATGGATTTTCTGGGTAATGGGGTGGCTGTTTTCCTGGGGGCAAAAAATCCACCTGGTGATTATCAATTCTATCAAAATAATGATTTGATATATTTTTGTGGAATAGAAATCCCCAACACCATTCTGGTGATTGACGGGCAGAAAAAGGAAAGTATTCTTTTCTTTACCTTTAATGAAAAGGAAGCCGAGGGCGAGGGGATTCCTCTTGATTTGATTCGCGAGCCGCAAAAAGTAACCGGCATAGAAAAAGTTCTCCCCATAGAGCAGTTTCCTGCCTACCTGACCGGTCTGAATAACCAGGGCCGAACCGTCTATACGATGTTTTATCCTGAAGAGCTGATGAGAGAAAACACCAAAGAAAAATACAATGCTCTGCAACAGTCTATGGTTCTTGATTTATTTGACCAGCGCCAGACAAAAGAACTTCAGTTTGTTTTTCAATTAAAAACCAAATTTCCCCGCTTGCGGGTGGAAGATATTTCTCCTGTGGTCTGGGATTTAAGAAAATATAAATCGCCGGCAGAAATAGAAGTACTGCGCCAGGCGGCTCGAATTGCAATCAAAGCCCATCGGGCGGTTATTCAAGCGACGCGCCCTGGAGTAACTGAGAAAGAGTTGGCTGCTCTGTTTGAATATGTTTGCCTTAAGGAAGGGGCTCAGGACCTGGCTTTTTATACCATTATTATGTCGGGAAAAAATCATGCTTTTGGCCACTATCACCGTTATGACCGAACTTTACAGGACGGAGATTTTGTCATTCTTGACGCTGGCGCTGATTATAAATATTATAACGTTGACCTTTCTACTTCTTTTCCAGCCAATGGAAAATTTACTCCACGCCAGAAAGAGCTTTACCAAAAAGCTTTTATCGTGCGCCAGGCTTGCCTTAATTCCTATCGACCGGGAATTAGCCTAAGGCAAGTGGCCGAAGAAGTTAAAAAATATATAAAAGAAAAGGGAATTTCTCCAGACGACCCCGATATAAAAGGGGCTCTCCGCTATGGCGGTTATAATCATTCAGTCGGGCTGGCGACCCATGATGTCCAGGCTACCTTTTCTGGACCCGATGAAGTTTTAAAACCAGGATACGTGTTTTCTTGCGATATTCAGGTGATGCATCCAGATGAAGAAATCGGCGTCCGTCTTGAAGATAATATCGTTATTACTGAAAATGGTTACCTGAACATAGGAGAGGGACTCCCGCGAACTGTGCCGGAAATAGAAGAATTGATGAAAAAAGAGGGAATTATTCAGGTGCTTAAAAGGAATAAAGTTTACTAAGCCGGAGCTCCGGCCGAGTAGACTGAGTAAGGAGATCAGTGATGAAGAAAGTTTGGCTGGTTTGTAAAATTGCCATCTTTACTATTTTGGGGAGCGGAATTCTTTTTTACTTCACTGCTCCCATTCTGATTGGTCAGCAAATTGATTTCAGTAAAAAACCACGCCAGTGGGAAAGAAGCCGGACATATGACGCTCGTCATTATTTAGTTAAAATTAATATCGACGTTGAAGGAAAAGCTTTTGAGGGAGAGGCGGTTCTGACGCTGAGTTCACTTCGGCCAGATTTAAAAAGCGTCGAGTTCGATGCTGAAGATTTTAAGGTCGAAAAGGTAACTGATGAATGGGGGAAGCCCCTTTCTTTTAATCAGACAGATAATAAGCTTTTCATCAAACTTGAGCGACCTTATAGTCTCGGCGAGGTTTTCTCTATCATAGCTTTTTACCGCAGTGATGAGAAGGCCCATAAAACTACCAACAAGAAAGGGCTTCGTTTTTTTGAAGCCTCTTCTGACCACCCGGCTCTGGTGGCTTCAGATTCGTGGCCGGATGGGGTTCATCACTGGTTTCCCTGCTATGATTTTCCCAATGATAAAGTCACAGATGAAATCATCGCCACAATTAAGGAACCTTATAAGGTTGCTTCTAACGGTCGGTTGGTGAGCGTGGAAAAGCATGAGCGAGAAGGAACAGTGACTTATCACTGGCTTCAGGATAAGCCCCATTCTACTTATTTAATTTTCTTAGCGGCTGCTCCTTATGAAATTATTCGCGACCATTATGAAACGATTCCCATCAACTACTGGGTTTTTCCCCAGCAGGCGAAAGATGCTCTTCGTTCTTATGAAAAAACGCCGAAGATGATGGAATTTTTCATCAAGACTTTTGGCACTCCTTATCCCTGGGACAAGTACGACCAAATATCAGTGCCCTTAGGAGGCGGTGCGGAGAGCACTTCGGCTACGGCTATGACCTATGAGATTATCCATGATGAGAAAGCCGAGAAAGATTTTCCCAGCATCGGCATTGTTTCCCACGAGCTGGCTCACCAGTGGTGGGGAGATTTAATTACTCTTCGCAGCTGGGAGCACGCCTGGTTGAATGAAAGTTTTGGTACTTACTCTGATTATCTTTACTATGAATATGACCGCGGACCAGACGAAGGAGCTATTAATTTACTAAATAAGAAGAATGCCTATTTACGGGAAGCCAGAACCAAGTATATTCGTCCGATTGTCACTGACCATTATGATAGCCCTCAGGATTTGTTCGACGCTCATTCTTACCAAAAGGGAGCGTGCGTGCTACATATGCTGCGCTTTATTCTCGGTGACCAGGGTTTCTTTCAAGTGCTGAAAGAGTTCCTTCATAAATATGCCTTTCAACCGGTTGATACGCATGATTTTATGAAGACGGTCAAAGAAGTTACTGGTGAGAATATGGATTGGTTTTTTGAGCAGTGGCTTTTCCGGCCGGGTCATCCAGTTTTTGAAGTAGAATCTAATTGGGATGAGACCAGAAAAACGCTTAGTTTGACTATTAAGCAAGTTCAGGACAACTCTCGCGGCATTCCCATATATAAGACTCCTATACTGATTGGTATAAGGGGAAGTAAAAGCCTGGATGAGAACGTCATTCAAGGAGACCAGAATGATGAAATCATCAACAAAATCTGGATAACCGAGAAAGAAAATCATTATGAATTTCACTTAACCCAAAAGCCCCTTCTGGTTCGCTTTGACCGGGGAAATTATCTCCTTAAAGAATGGACTTTTCCTAAAAGTGTTGAAGAACTTCTTTACCAGGCAAGGCACGATGACGTTATCGGCCGGATGTGGGCAGTCCAGGAGCTGGGAAAATATGGAGATAAGCTTGAGGTGGTAAAGGCAATACAGAATATAGCCCGAAGCGATGATTTCTGGGCGGTAAGAAGAGAAGCCGTAGAAATTATTGGAGCCTGGAAGAACACCAAGTTCATTCCTTTTTTGAAAGAAAAATGCCAAGATAAGAACTCTCAGGTAAGAGCGTCGGCCTTAAAAGCCTTAGGCGATTTTGGCCAGGCCAGCCTGGCGGGGTTTTTCCGGGAATGCTTTAGCCGTGATGATAGCTATGTAGCTCAAGCTGAAGCCCTGAAGGCCTTGGGCAAGACTGGTGATAAAAGACAGATAGATTTTCTGGAAAAGGCCTCGGCTGTTCCTTCATACCGAAATATAATTAGAAATGCAGCTCTTGAAGCAATCAGGCAACTGAGTGAAAAACAATTAAATCGAGATGAACACGCGCCTTTAATCATATGTTGGGAATTTTAATAAAGATATTTATTAGGAGATTAAAAAATGAAAAAAAGAATTTGGCTTCTGGTAAGCGTTTTAGGATTGATCTTTTTATGGGCTTCTTCCTGTACTTCCAACAAGGTGGAAAAGGTGAGCGATGGAATTATTATTAACCTCAAGGATGGAGCTTTGAAAATTCAAATATGCGATGAAAAAATTGCTCGGGTTGTATTTGATCCGAACCGTAGTTTTCAGCTGAGAAAGAGTTTGGTGGTGGAAAGGGCCTGGGAACCTGTTCCTTTTGAAGTTAAATCAGAAGGCCCCGAAGTTAAAGTTTCTACCAGAAAGTTGACTGTTTTGATTGAAAAAAATAACGGGGCAGTAAGTTTTTATGATAACGAAGGAAAGCTTCTTTTCCAGGAAGATCCCAAAAATCCTCGGGTTTTAACTAAGGCTTCGGTAATGGGGGAAGAAACTTATCACCTTCAACAGAACTTTAAATTATCACCAGATGAAGGGGTTTATGGTCTGGGTCAGCATCAGGAAGGAGTTATGAATTACCGGGGGCATGATGTTTTACTTGTCCAGGAGAATGAGATAGTTTCTATTCCCTTCTTAGTCTCAACTCATAACTACGGGATTTTATGGGATAATTATTCTAAGTCCAAATTTCATGATGGCCCGGATGGTAGTTATTTTTGGTCTGAAGTTGGCGACGCTATTGATTATTATTTTATAAGCGGGAAAGATTTAGACGAGGTAATCAGGGGATATCGGGAAACGACCGGTCAAGCGCCAATGTATGGTCGTTATGCTTTTGGTTTCTGGCAGTCCAAAGAGAGATACCAAACAGGTCAGGAGCTAATGGAGGTAGCGAAGGAATATCGTCAGAGGAAAATTCCGATTGATAATATAATCCAGGATTGGCGTTACTGGGGAGATTCTTCACAATGGAGCTCTATGAAATTTGATGAGAAGATTTATCCCCATGCCGGAGAAATGATAAAAACCCTTCATGATAAATATCACTTTCATCTGATGGTCTCGATCTGGCCAGTTTTAGGCCCTAAAACTGAAATATATAAAGAAATGGAAAAAAAGGGCTTACTTTACAAGCCTGTCGTCAGAGCCGGAGGGAAGGTTTATGATGCCTATAGCGAAGAGGCCAGGAAAATATATTGGAAGTATATTAATGAAGGTCTTTTCTCTAAAGGGGTGGATGCTTTTTGGATGGATTCTACCGAGCCCGAGGTGGATGAAGCTGATGAAAAACACATCAAGCAAATTGGCCAAACGGCTATAGGGAGTATAGCTCGTTATCTTAATACCTATTCCTTGATGACAACTAAAGCAGTATATGAGGGACAGAGATCAGTTAGTTCAGATAAGAGAGTATTTATTTTAACCCGGTCGGCTTTTGCCGGGCAGCAAAGATATGCTGCCGCTACCTGGTCAGGGGATATAGTCGCTCGATGGGATGTTTTCAGGAATCAAATTTCAGCGGGGGTAAACTTCTGTCTGTCGGGAATCCCTTACTGGACTACAGATATCGGTGCTTTTTATGTTCGTCAATATGGAGCTTTTTTTGATGAAGGATGTAATGATCCTGGATATCGCGAAATGTATGTCCGGTGGTTCCAGTATGGAGCCTTCTGTCCGATTTTCCGTTCTCATGGAACCGATACCCCCAGAGAAGTTTGGAGATTTGGGGAACCGGGCACCTGGGCTTATGACACCCTGGTCAAATATGATTATTTGAGGTATCGGCTGCTTCCTTATATATATTCACTTTCCTGGAAAGTTACCAGCGATGGCTATACTATTATGCGGGGATTGCCAATGGATTTCAGTGCTGACAAAACAGTGCTGAACATTGATAACCAATTTATGTTTGGGCCAGCCTTATTGATCTGCCCGGTTACCAAGCAGATGTATTATGGTGAAGATTACATTAATGAAGTTATTCCCTCAGATCATCTCTTTACTCCTGACGGTAAAAAACGCGGATTTCTGGTTGAATTTTATAATGGCCAGAATTTTGAAAAATTAGTTACCACTCAGCTTCAGGATAAAGTGGATTATGACACCTGGGAGCAAGGGTTGCCTGAAGGCGTGGATAAAGAAAAATATTCAATTCGGTGGAAAGGAGAGGTCTTAACCAAAACAGCAGGTGAATATGAATTCTGGATAACCTGTGACGATGGGGTGCGATTCTGGCTGAATGATAAATTAATGATAGATTCATGGCAAGCTCAAAAAGGAAGAAATCATAAAGTCAAAGTAAATCTGGAAGCCGGGAAGAAATACAAGATAAGAATTGATTATTTTAATAGCCAGAACGGAACTCAGATGAGGTTGGCCTGGACCACGCCTGATATGCCCAGGGAAGTTTATAAGCCGAATGAAATAAAAACCTGGCGCTTATACCTCCCTCAAGCTAAAGGTTGGTATGATTTCTGGACTGGAGAAAAAAAGGGGGGAGGAGAATGGGTAGAAAGAAAAGTTCCCATTGATATTATGCCTATTTATGTGAAAGCCGGGACAATCCTTCCTATGGGGCCTAAAATGCAGTATTCAACGGAGAAACCAGCTGACCCCATTGAACTTAGAGTCTATCCTGGTGCAGATGCAGAATTTATCCTTTATGAAGATGAAAATGATAATTATAATTATGAGGAGGGCATCTATGCTCTTATTCCAATTAGGTGGGATGAAAAAAATCAGACTTTAACTATTGGAGAACGAAAGGGAAGTTTCCCAGGGATGCTGGCCAAAAGAACTTTTCAAATAATCTGGGTCAAAAATAACCATGGAACTGGAGTTGAGCCAGAGAAGCAGCCGGATAAAGTTGTTGTTTATGAAGGAAAGGCTATCCAAATAAAGAAAGATTAGAATAAAAATTATGGGTTATTTGGCCAGGACGAGAAAGATAATTGGAAGGCAATAAAATGCTCCGGCAACCTCGAAAGAGAATATTGAGTTTGATGGTTTTTAGCCTTCCCTTGCTAATCATGATTCTTGATTTGGTTGCCGATGGTGAAAAAGCTGGTCCTGAGAATAACTCGCCGCGCTTGGTGAACATAATAAACTTTGTGCGGGAATGTGAACCGCGGGTTGACTGGATAACACCTGAGGTTCTTTATCAGACGGTGGTCGAGCAGATAAAAATCATAAACCAGTATAATTTTAAAGCCACTTTTCTTCTTCAGTACGATGCTCTTATTGACCCGCGGTATCAGAAACTGATGAAAGAACTGCCGGCTGATAGGTTCGAGATTGGCGCCTGGTGGGAAATACCACAGCCTCTGGTGGAAAGAAGCGGTTACAAGTGGCGCGGGCGTTACCCCTGGGACTGGCACGCTAACGTCGGCTTTGCCACTGGTTATCCGCCAGAAGAGCGGGAAAAACTAATTGATACCTATATGCAAGATTTTAAGAAAATTTTTGGATATTATCCCAAATCCGTCGGGAGCTGGTTTATTGATGCCCATTCGCTTAGATACATGCATGAAAAATATGGCGTTGTGGCCTCCTGCAATTGCAAGGACCAGGTAGGAACTGATGGCTATACGCTATGGGGTGGTTACTGGAGCGGTGGTTATTATCCCAGTCAACTCAATGCTTATATGCCAGCTCAGAATGCCCAAAACCAGATTCCGGTTCCGATTTTCAGGATGCTTGGCAGCGACCCAATTCATCAATATGACAGCGGCCTTGGCACCGGGAATCAATCCGTTATCTCGCTTGAACCGGTTTACGAGAAGGGTGGGGGAGATGAAAGCTGGTGCCGATGGTATTTTGATTGGTTTATCAACGAACCAGCGCTTAATTATGCCTATGTTCAAGTTGGTCAGGAAAATTCGTTTACGTGGAAGAGAATGTCCCAGGGCTATCAGATTCAAATGAAAATTCTTGATGAGCTGGCCAGGAAAGGAAAAATTGTCCTACAAACTTTAAGCGAGACAGGCAGGTGGTTTAAGGAAAATTATCAGGTTACTCCGCCAACCTCAGTCGTCGTGCTCAAGGATTATTCTGAAAAAAATTTAAAGACCGTCTGGTTCAACTCGAGATTTTACCGAGCTAACTTACTGTGGGAGCAGGGAACTTTAAGGTTCAGAGATATTCATCTGTTTGATGAAAAGGTAGTTTCAGATTATCTCAAGAAACCTGGCACCTCAACCCAGTGTTTTTATTATACCTTGCCGCTGGTAGATGGCTTTTTCTGGAGCTCGACCGAAGTAGTGGCTGGCCTCAGATTTAAGCAAGGTAAAGGGAAAGAGATCAGAGGCGGGGAACTGGTTGTAGATGCTTTCTCAAACGGCCAACTTTCCGTGCGCTGGCCAACCGATTCTTCGGCTGGACAGATTTCTATCCAATTTATTGAAAACTCGATAATGATTTCTGCCGGCGGCCGACTTAAAAATGACTGGTACCTCGAATTGAATTCGGCAGCGCAGGCGGAGCTGCCATTTTATAAAATAGAACCGGAGAGATTATATGGTCAATTTAAAAACTGGCCTTATATTATAAGGCTGAAAAAGGGTCAATTTGTAAAGGGTGAGAGCGAGCTCCTCAGGATATTGCCTAAGAATGGGCAGATTATTTTGGATTTATCATTTCGGGAAAATTAGGTTAGCTGCTTTAAATAAAAAATATTTCTTGACTTAATTAAAATAGTTTCTTAACTTATGTAATAAATAATCTGATTAAGAAATTTGCTCAGAATGAGGCTTTAATGAATAGGCGAGAATTCGTTAGGTTAGCTGGGGTGGCGACAGCTATATTTGCCCTTGATGATATTAATTTATCTAATTTGTTTGCCTCCATTAATAAAAATGATTTGCCTAATATAATTTTTGTTTTAACTGATGATCAGGGTTACGGCGATTCGGGCTGCTACAACCCAGAATCTTTGATCCCGACACCGAACATAGATAAGCTGGCGAGAGAAGGCATAAGATTTACAGATGCCCATGCCCCAGCAGCTGTTTGTACCCCATCACGTTATGGTCTTTTAACCGGAAGGTATTGCTGGAGGACCTGGTTAAAAAGAGGAGTAGTTGGTGGATATACTCCATCTCTTATTGAGCCTGGACGTGAAACCTTAGCTACTTTATTAAAGAAAAAACAATACACCTCAGCCTTTTTTGGTAAGTGGCATCTTGGGCTTAACTGGACCCGAGCGAATGGTTTTGTCCCAACCTGGAAAGATGCGGAAAGATTGTATCGTGGATCATGGCAGGATTCGCCTCCAGAAACAAGAATGAATGTAGATTTTTCAAAGCCGGTCTCTGGCGGACCGCTTGATTTAGGTTTTGATTATGCCTTTTTCACCGCGGCTTGTTCAGGCATGGACGGACCGTTTACCTTTATTAAAGGTGATAGGGTCACGGTGATTCCTACTCATAAGATATCTGAGTACTATGATATGAGCGGCGGCGAAGAAGGCAGTCCCCGGCCAGGCTGGGCAGCGCCCGGATTTAAGATTGAAGAAGTAGACCTCGAATTTACTAAGGAGGCGATTTCTTTTATCAAGCGGAGTGTCAAAGAATCACCCGGACGACCATTTTTTGTTGAGCTTTGCTTATCTTCGCCCCATACTCCCTGGTTGCCTCCTGATTTCGTCAAAGGCAAAAGCGGGGATAGCCCCAGGGGAGATCTGGTTGTTCTGGCCGATTGGTGCCTCGGGGAAGTAATGAAAACAATTGCTGAGCTAAATATCTCTGATAAAACCATGATCTTATTTGCCAGTGATAATGGTCCTCATCCTGGGAAAAATGGTCATAAATCAGCCGGTCCATTCCGTGGTTACAAAACTCATATCTGGGAAGGAGGTCATCGAATTCCCTTTATTGTTCGCTGGCCCGGAAAAATCAAGCCCGGGACTGTTTCCAACGAACCAATTTGCTTGACCGATATGATGGCCACCTTCGCCTCGATTACCGGCGTTAGTTTGTCTCCTGAAGCTGGGCCTGATAGCTATGATATATCTCCAGCTTTCTTCGGACAAAGATACAGGGTTCCGATTAGAGAAGCAATCGTCTCCCAATCTGAAGATGGGACCTTGGCTATCCGCCAGAATGAATGGAAGCTCCGCAGCGAGTGGAAAGCGATCCTGGATAATAAAACTTCAGGGGGTTGGATGCCTCCCGAAGGGAAACCTCCTGTCCCTGGTAGCCCCGGCCAGCTTTACAATTTAATAGATGACCCCTATGAAAAAAACGATTTGTGGGATGAATATCCTGAAATTGTTAGCCGGCTCAAGAAATTGCTGGAGGCTTATATAAAGGAAGGGAGAAGTGCGCCTATTAAAAAGTGAATTAGATTTAATTTATTTAAAGGATTGTATCTTGATTCAAATTAAATTCTTAGAGGGAAATGGCGGTGTAAGCCGAGCTGAGAAGATGAGTTTTTTAGCTGCTGATTTAAACATCGAGCTTATTTTGTTTTTATTTGAATTGATGATTAAAAATGGAGGCTATTATGCGTAAAAGAAACAAGAGTTTATTATTTTTCCTATGCTTTTTATGTTTAATGATGCTTCCTTTTATAGTTAAATCAGGAGAAAAAATTAAAATCAAAGGGCTGACCCAGATACCAGAAGGACTTCATGGCTACATCAGTTTTAATCATGAGCCTATTGCCGGTGAATATGGAGCTGGAATTGGCTTTTATGTGGCTATTTGGCCGCTGATTAGTGAGCCTTTGGCCGGCTTTCAAATCGGCCTTCCAGGTACTTGGATTCTCCCCGATAATTCCGACAATAAGACCAAGCCGCTTTGCCCTGAAGGAACTCTGGCGAGGCAATGGAAACCCCGTGGTCCTACCTGGGGTTCTGTTTTTCAGACGATAGAAGGTGGAGCCGGTTATTGGGCCGGAAATCATTTTCGTTATGGTCCGCCTAAGTTCAGTATGAATGGTACACCCCAGTGTTATGATTATGAAGTCGGTTCACCGGGCTGGTCTTTCTTTTATAGTGATGATGCTCTGCCTGATGATAGACTCGGTATAGCTCAGCTGAGTAATCGTTTGCTGATTCCTCCCGATGGAATTACTTTTGAAGGCTACCCCGAGGGAGAATTTCTCGGTTATAGCTGGATGGCTCTGCCATTTACTGATCCGGAAACAGGTGATCCACCAACTGGAGATCAGAGCTGGACTTGCTTTTTAAGTGCCGCCAATTTTAAAGGGCCGATAGCCTTCTTCATTCCCGAAACCTGGAGCAAAATTGGCAAATTGTTCAATTATCCTTTCCTTTATGGCCGGGGTCTGGATACGAGACCAGGAGTAGCCGGCGGAGGAGCTATAGAAATTAATACAGTTCCAAGGTTTGAGGTTAAAGCACCTGACGGCCGGGTATACGCCAAATTGCCAAAATTACAATTTTCGGTTGATGGGCAAGGAAGGTCTATCTTGGTCCAGGAAGTTACCTATTATTCTAAAGCCGCTTTGTACGATGCCTTTAAGGCTTGGCGGGATAAAGGAATCTTTTGCTCTGGTCAATTTGATGAAAGAGGCGCTGTTAAACCTGAACTTTCAGCCAGGCCGACTCGCTATGATATGGTTGGCAGGGAAATTAATGGCATTGAAGGAGAGTCTGGTTATTTTGAGACAAAAGTGTTTGAAGGAAATAGGTGGGGACTTCAGTGGCACTCAAACATAGAAGGGAATATGGGTATGTTTCCCCAGTATTATATTTATGATGATGTTGAAGGTAAATATTCGCCTATTTCAGAATCTGAAGTACCTCCAGAGACTGGACTTGCTCAGCAAAAATTCAAGCTGGCTGGGCCGGGAAATCCATATGTCTCCCCTTTTTCAGAATCGAAAAGGCCGCCCTCTCGACCCGGCCTGGTTCAGAGTAAACCTAAGCTGGAGAAGCCCAACCAGAACTATGCTTTGCCTCCAATAAATGCCTGGACAAGCCCAGGGCCTGTGGCTGGGCCTTTTAAAGCTAAACTGGCTGATGGCTCGGTGGTGACTTATTATTGGTACAAATTTATTGATCAACCTGCCTTCCAGCAATATCACTGGTCAAATGAGAAGAAAGAGAAGTTGCAAGCCCTCGTAGAAAAGATTCAAGCCAACTGGCCAATTGACCGTGATTATATGGCTCCGCCAGCTTTTGGGCAACTGGTAAAAATAGATCCGGCCTTAATTGTTACTCCGCCGCCGGGGCTGGAAACTGGCTATGTACCGATTGTCGTTCGCCAAGAGTCAGCTAAAAAATGAAATAAATAAATTTGGGGACGAATCCGTTTCTTATTTCAGGTTAGAAGATAGTATCCAAAATAAGGAGCGTTTTCGGCCGGTGCTGCAAAATTTATAACTTTTCCAACATGAGTTACAGAGCTCGAATTGTTTATTAACGGTTTAGCTTTTATTACTTGAAGACGGCTATTTCCGCCAGCCCGGCGTTTCTGGTTTCTTTAGAAACTGAGTCAATGATGAAAACTAACCAAGTAATTTTTTTGGCTGGAAAGGAAATTTCCCGGGCTGACCTGGCGTCATTGGGCAGTTCATCTACTCGCAGGCTATTGCCATCGCTAAAAACCAGCAGTCCAGAAAGGACATGGTCTTTCAAGTTGGGCAGGTCAAAGAGCCAAACTTTCCTTACTGTTTCGGGCTGGTCCCAGCTCAGGCGTATGATAGCGGTTGATTTTTCTTGGCTGACCCACTCATGCAGGTTAATTTCATCTTTGTATTCAATCACTCCATCCACTGCCCCCTCGCCAAAATATTGGGGAAGTTCGGTCATTGGTTTACTTTTTTCTTCCACCGAAGAAACACTAACCCTGGCCCTTAAAGCAATGTTATCTTCACTTTTCAGGGGGTCTTTCTGTTTCTGGTCAATTAACGCTTGGAAATTATTTTCATCCAATAACGTGACTTCCTGCAGGCACCAGGCATAGCGGCTGCCAAGTGGATTAGCGATAGCCCGATTAGCAAAGTAGTCTTTGTGGAAGTTGGCGGAATATGAAAGCCATAATGTTCGGCCATCCTTTCCGATAAATTTTGAAGGAAAATTTAGAAAATAGCCTTGCGGGCCGAATTCCTTCATGTAGGTAATAAGCCGGTAGGGTCCGGTAATCTGGTCAGCTTCCAGGATATAAGAATTCATATCAGCCACCCCTGGCCAGCCATCAGTGATGCACATTAAATATTTGCGCAGCGGAGCGTTGTAGGTAATGGTAGTGCAGCCCATGTGGTCATCCCAGACCAACAACGGTTTGAGGTCATCGAAATTTTTGCTCCAGATGGGCTTTTGGGCAGAGTCAAAACCAGCAAAAAATTCATAAGCTTTTGGGTCATTGATATTTTTTGGGCTTGGAGTTACCCGGGCAAGATAAACAGCATCGCCAGCAATCCAACTGTTGTTTGCTACTCGTGGAGTTGGGTCATTATCCAACGCTCCGTGACCTACCAGATAAGCTTTGCCGTCGGGTGAATATTCAAGATTGCGGCCAAAATCAACAAAATGAGGCGTGCCCATTTTTACTTGTTGACCATTCTTGCCGGATTCTGGGAAAAGTGGATTTTCGGGCGATAAGGGGCTTGGGGTCCAGGTTTGGCCGCAGTCGGTTGAGATTCTGAAGCCGGGAACTGGTCCACAAATAGCCCAGCTATATTGATCAGGGTATTCGGGTTTGGAAAAATCAAAATCTATACAATAAGTTCCATAATACCAGACCCCATTATAAACCAGGTTAGCACTGGGATAACGGCCGCCATAAGGCAGAGCAGAAGCAGGCTGATTTCCCAAGGAAATGATGGTTAAATTTAGAGGATCATCTCCAATGATTTTAGCATTACCCGTTCGTGCTTTTGCTCCTCCTGAAGAGTGGCAGCTTTCTTTTCCAATTTCTCCGTCAGTCCAGCCGCTGTATAAGTTGCCGTCATCAGCCCAGGAGGGGTACCAGGTATCAGCATCGGTGTAAGTAGCGTATCGTCCAGTGAAGGCTATTCCTTTTATATCTTTGGATGGTTCAAACGGGCAGCCTTCGGGCGGCTCCGACTTCCAGACTTTGGGAACCCAGGACTCTGCCTGGTAGGGAATTATAGCCTGTTTGGGCTTTGGGCGGCAGCTATCAAACCAGAAAAGTAAAACCATAGAAGCAAGGCAAAGCATCAGGATGGTGATTTGTTTTCTCCCTAAACCACCACTGGAAATCCTTTTTGAATTTCTCATTTTTGCTCCTTCCGTTTGTTATATTGGTTTATTATTTTTTTAACATTTTATTTCGTTGATAAATGCATTTTTCGCCCCATACTCCGCTAAGTGGAACTACTTTTTGTCTGTTATTTTTTTCTGCCAACTATTCATCTTTTCATTATCAATTTTTAATTAGCTCTTCTTAATTAGCTCGCGACTTATTCATCGGGCAGGAATTATTTCAATTTTAGTTTCTGATTCTTTAGTGATTGGGATGAAGACAACGAGGTCGATGCCAGCCAAGGTGTTGTTTAAGCCAATTCTACTTTCTTTAATTTCCTGTCCGTTTACCAGTATCCGGGTTTCTTGCCCATTCCAGTTTTTTATATAGATGGCTGGATTAATAATCGGAGAGCTTTTTGAACCTTTCAGGATAAAGGTTAGAGATTCAGGTTTTGAACTCAGGTTATTAATTTTGTAGCATCTTTCACTCCGGTCATAACCTTCGGATTTAAAATTATTGTCTGTCAAGACAAGTTCAGCCG
>PNJE01000161.1 GCA_002877915.1 Candidatus Aminicenantota bacterium | reverse complement strand
AGAAACACCCGTCCCGCCTGTGGTCAGTATTATTTCCGGCGCCTCGGGGCCATCACACAACCCGATAAGTGTTTCCTTAATTTTTTCCGCTTCATCTGGCACGATCAACATTTTATCAACCCGGGCACCCCTTTTCTCCAGATAATCTTTGAGAGTTGGGCCGCTCCGGTCTTCCCTTTCCCCTCGCGATGAGCGGTCTGACACCGTGATGATGGCAAAACTCAACCCTTTAATTTTATGTTCTGAGCCGGACATTTATCTTGTCTCCTGGTTTTATTTTACCGCCTTTGACCACTCTGACAAAAATGCCTTCCTTGGGCATCACACAGTGGCCAACTTGCTGAAAAATGGCACATCCAGTGTGGCAAGTCTTACCTATCTGAGTTACTTCAAGAACAAGCCCCTCACCCACTTCAAGAATTGTCCCAATCGGCAGAGATGGCAAATCCAGATAACTGGTGGTAATGTTCTCAGCAAAATCACCGGGAGAAACATCTACTCCCATTTCTCTCATCTTCTGTATGCTTTCGAGAGCCAGAAGGCTTACTTGCCGCAAGCCAGGCCCGGCATGCGCATCCCCTTGGAGCCCATAATCTTCCAACAAATAACCTTCAGCCCGCGGTTCCTTTTTGACTCCTTTTTTCTCACTAATATTCACTGAAACCACAACACCGTTTTGTAAAGCCCGATTGCTCTCAATCATTCCGCGTTTATCTACTTTTTCCTCCATTTCTTCTTATCTCCTTATTTTTTTCTTGAATTGGTAAATTCCTTCTTTATATTCCATCCTTTCCTTAGTTATCATTTTATTACTTTTATCTTGACCTTTTTATCAAAATCAAATGTTCTTTCCCTTAAACCTTATTATCTATTTTCATAATTTTTTTCAAAAATATGGGCTAAATCGAAAGCTGAACTCAACCTGGCCTTTAATTTCCAACTCTTCCATCCTTTTTCCTCAAAAGCACTTACACCTCCTTAAAAACTAAATCCTGAAAGCTGAAGCTTTTTGCCCACATGAGCTAAACTTTCGGCCAAAATCTTTTTTTGGTATCTTTATTCAAGGTTTTCTTAGTCATTTTAGGCATCATTATTCTCTTTCCCAATGGAAATCTCCGCTCTTGCCCCCATTTTTCGAAAGAAGATGTACATCGCTGATAACGATTCTCTTATCAAAAGCTTTGCACATATCATAAATCGTCAGACAGGCTACCACCACTGCGGTCAGGGCTTCCATCTCGACCCCAGTCCGGTCGACTGCTTTAACCACGCTTTTTACCTCAACCAGATTTTCCTCCGGCTTTGGAATAATCTCGACCTTAGCCGAGGTCAGACGCAGTGGATGACACAGCGGAATTAACTCTGAAGTTTTTTTTGCCGCCTGGATACCGGCTAACTGGGCTGCCGTCAGCACATCTCCTTTCGGCAGGCTATTTTCCAAAAGCCTCTTCATCACCTCCGCGCTTATTCTGACTTCTCCCCTGGCTTCAGCCGTCCTTAAGGTCTCAGCCTTCTCACCCACTTCAACCATCTTCAGATGGCTGGCTGATTTTTGGCTTTCCCCAGACAGCCCACCCAAAGTTGTTTTATTTTTTATATTTAGTTCAGCGCGCTGGAGCGATTTTTTTTTTTTCTTTTTTTTTTTTTCTTTTTCCTTTGCTTTTTCTTTTATTCCCTTATTTCCATATTTATTTTTCATCTTCTCTCCTTTCCCAAAGATTAAATATCATATTTTTGGGGCTACCCATACATTCTATTTTTTTCTTCGTAATTTATAATGGTCAATCTTGCTTCCTAAATCATTTTTACTTCAATCATTTTTACTTCCTTATTAGCTACAGCTTCTTGACCCACTGCTTCTATAGTCACTCTCGCTCGTTAGCCAACTTTCAATCCTCTACTAACTCTTGCTCCTTTACTCATTGGCATTTTGCAAGCCTCCGCTCTGATGAATCGATGGTCAGTAAAACATAACTTATAGAAAATATAGCCCGAAATATTTATCACCGCCTTTAACTTACTCCTAAATCTATAAGCTACCCCTAAGATCCCTCCCATCCTATCCTCCTATCCCACGCAGGCCATTTCTCTTGACCTGTCCATAATTTTCCAGCCAACTTGCTGGTTTTTGCCAGAGCAGATTTTATTAGCTGTAAGATGTCCTCGTCTGTGGCACCACCTCGAAGCGGCCCTTTGAGGTCTGTGGTCTCGTTGGAAAAAAGACAGGTCTGAAGCTTCCCGTCAGCCGATAGACGCAACCGGTTGCAAGAGCCACAGAAATGGTCGCTGTAAGGCAGGATAAAGCCAAAACTTCCCTTCATGCCTTTTATGCGGTAATAATTCCGGGCCGGCCCCGAACCAGCCACCGCCACCGGCTCAAGCTTATATTTTTGAGCCAATTGCTCATAAATTTTTTTCCCAGAAACAAAATAGCCATCAACTGGAGAAAACTCCATCAGCTCGATAAACCTGAGGTGCACCGGAAGCTCATAAGCCAGCCTGAGTAAATTTTCAATTTCATCATTAATGCCTTTGAGCAAAACAACGTTAATTTTAACCGGTTCAAAGCCAAGGTCGACAGCCCTGACTATGGCCTCCAGCACATTCTGTAGCTTGTTGAACCCAGTTATTTTTTTAAATTTCTCCGGCTGTAAGGAATCAAGAGAGACGTTAAGCCTTTTGAGGCCAGCGGCTTTTAACTTTTCTAAGTAATTAAGCAGAAGCACTCCATTGGTGGTTAGTGATAGGTCGCGCACCTCATCAAGGGAGTTTATTTCCTGCACCAGGTGTTCAATCCCTTTTCTGACCAATGGTTCTCCTCCAGTCAAGCGGAAACGGTTTATGCCTAACTGGAGAGCCAAACGAACCAGCCTCAGGATTTCTTCATAAGTTAGAATTTCCTCGTGAGCGATAAAAGAAAAATCGTGCACCCCGCGGCAATAAAAACAACGTAGGTTGCAGCGGTCGGTGACCGAAATCCTCATGTAGTTTATCTGCCGTTCAAACCTGTCTTTCATTTATTCCTACTTTTTCCTAACATATGAATAATTTTTCATATATTCAGCCAAATAGCTACCATTCCATTAAATGCACTTTTACCTTAGCCCCTTTCGGTAGAAAATCTGCTTCAGCCGGAATGAGGGCTAAACCATCCATCTCGGCCAGGCTGGAAATAATGCCCGATTCCTGTTTGCTTAGTGGGGTGGCCTGCCAAATGCTCCACACCTGGCTCAACTTCACCCTGACAAAGTTCAGCCGGCCTTTTTTCTTCTTGTAAGGGGCAGTGAGGACAGCTTCCACTTCCTGTGGCCAGAAATTATTTAAGCCACGGCATTTTCTGATAAAAGGTTTCACATATTCTGAAAAAGAAATCATCACGGCACCGGGGTTGCCGGGCA
>PNJE01000078.1 GCA_002877915.1 Candidatus Aminicenantota bacterium | reverse complement strand
CAATATTCCAGTAATTGCTTCTGGTGGTGCTGGCCGACTTGAACATATTTACCAGGTATTGAGTGGGGGGCTGGCAGACGCGGTCCTACTGGCCTCGGGCTTACATTATGGCCAGCTCTCTGTGCCACAGGTTAAGAATTATCTAAAAGAGAAAGGAGTTATTATCAGATGATTATACCATCAATTGATTTAATGGAAGGCCAAGCTGTTCAATTGCGCCAGGGCCGAGAATTGCTTCTCAAAAATGAGGAACCACTAATATTGGCCGAAGGTTTTCATCGCTTTGGCCCGCTTGCGGTGATTGATCTGGATGCAGCCTTAGATAAGGGCAATAACCTAAACCTTATCAAGGAAATGTGTCGCCATTATGAATGTCGAGTTGGCGGCGGTATTAGATCGCTGGCCAAAGCTATAGAAATAATTGAAGCTGGAGCAGAAAAGATAATCGTCGGCTCAGCAGCTTGGGATGGCGCAAGATTGAATACCAACTTCCTCGATCAATTAAGTAAGCTCGTAGGACGAGAACACCTAATCCTGGCTCTTGATTGCTATAAAGGCAACATATTAACTAAAGGATGGACACAAACCACGGGTGTAAACATTTTTGACATTTTAACTCAGGCTGCTCAATATTCTTCCGAACTTCTCATTACCTGTGTTGAACGAGAGGGCTGCCTTCAAGGAACAGATTTACATTTTTATCAACGATTAAGAGAAAACTGCAGTTTACCCATCATAGCCGCGGGGGGAGTAAGCAGCCTTGAAGAAATCTCCAGGCTGAGTCGAATGGATATAGATGTACAACTTGGGCTTTGCCTCTATCAGAGCTCAATTAACTTGCCAGAAGCTTTTATAGCTTCCCTAAATTGGTCTAAAGGAATTGATGGATTACTGCCTACTGTTACTGTCGATGAAAATGGGATAGTCTTAATGTTAGCCTGGAGTTCACCAGAATCTCTCCATCTCACCTTTGAACATGGCCAAGCTTATTATTATTCGCGTCAACGGAGAAAACTTTGGGGTAAAGGCGAACAATCCGGGCATTTCCAAGAATTAATAAAAGTCAGAAGTGACTGCGATGGAGACACTATTCTTTTTGTTGTTAGACAGAAGAAAGGGATTGCCTGTCATAAAAATCAGCCGACTTGCTTCGGTCATAAGAGTTTTCATTTACACGACTTATACTCCATTATCCACGAGCGATTACGACAGGCTCAAAGTAATTCATACACAGCTTCTCTCAATGATCATAAAGTGCGTGGAAAACTCAAGGAGGAAACACAGGAACTTATTGATGCTAAAACACCTTCAGAAATCATATGGGAAGCAGCTGACCTTTTTTACTTCATTCTAGTTCTTCTGGCCAGAAACAACATTACCCTGACCGAAGTTCTTAAGGAACTCGACCGTAGAAATAGAAGTAAAAGTCTTAAAAGAAAATTAGACGCTCTGGCCACCCTCGACCAATTCAAAGTAAAAGGAGATGACGATGAAAATCCTTGACTATAAAAATCTTAAGTTGTCAGAAATAAAAAAATATCAAGAAATTGACGCCGAAACTCTAAAAAAAGTCAGCCTGATTATTGAGGAAGTTCGCAAAAGAGGAGATGCGGCCTTATTCAAATTTTCCAACATATATGATCGATGTCGAATTGATCGCTTAAAGATTGACCCAAACAAAGAAGGCCCTTCAGACCAGATCGTAAGGGAAGCTTTTAAGAATGCCTTAAACATAGCTTTCAACAACATCAAGCAAGTTGCCAAAAAACAATTTCAGGCTCTTCAAGTGGCAAATGGAATCAAGATTCAAAGCGACCAAGGAATCGTTATCCGACAAAAGTTAATTCCTATCAATAGAGTAGGAATTTATGTTCCATCCGGTCGTTATCCCCTATTTTCTTCTCTATACATGGCCGCTATCCCAGCAAAAGTGAGCGGAGTAAAGGAAATAGTGGTCTGCACACCACCAAATGCCAGAGGAAAAATCCAAGATGAAATAATCTATGTGGCAAATAAACTGGGCCTAAAAGAATTGTATGCGGTCGGTGGAGCCCAAGCGATAGCCGCCATGGCTTATGGAACTGAAACCATTAAACCGGTAGATAAAATCGTCGGGCCGGGTAACATTTACGTTGCTGCCGCCAAAAAATTGGTCTTTGGCCGAGTAGGAATTGATTTCTTAGCCGGGCCAACCGAACTGCTAATCATAGCAGACGATACAGCTCAACCTGAAAAAGTGGCTGCTGATCTCCTGGCTCAGGCGGAACACGATGTTCTGGCCAGATCCATGCTTATCACTTTCAGTAAGAGCATGGCCGAAAAAGTCCGGGAAGCTTTACGGAAGCAGCTCTGCAAGTTACCTACCGCCGCTGTAGCAACCAAGTCAATACAAAAAAATGGTCTGATCATCATTTGTCAGCATGCTCAAGAGGCAGCTGACCTGGCTAATGAGATAGCTCCCGAGCATTTGTCTCTTTTCCTAAAGTATCCCCAAAGATTTATTAATGAGTTGCACAATTACGGTTGTCTATTCATCGGAGAAAGCTCGGCCGAAGTCTTTGGTGATTATTGTGCTGGCACCAACCACATTTTGCCAACAAATGGAGCCGCAAAATATACAGGAGGTCTGAGTGTAGTAGATTTTTTAAAATTCACAACTTCCTTAGAAATCATGAACACAGGAGCGGATAAGATCATCAAGCCGACTATTATTTTGGCTAAAAGAGAAGGCCTGACCGGACATGCCAAATCTGCTGAATGCAGGTCATCTCAGCACAGCAAAAATCCTAAATAACTCTTTTAAAATACTCTGCCAAAATCTTTAAAAAAAATGGCTCCTCGGCATTTTTGTGTGTGCTGACGATAAGAACCTGAGTAGGATCTGAGGTGAAATGGTCAATTAACAAAGTAATCAACGAAAGGAATTTCAAGGAGATATACAAGATGTTTTAAGCCCACTGTAACTAACATCAGCCAGTAAGGCTATGTCATTTTTTTGGACTATTTTTCCCTTCGTCTTCCCCACAAAAGAACGAAAAGAGGCAAAAATATTAATACGTCAACAAAATCGTTTATAGAATTAAGGTTTATTATAATCATCAAATTATAACACTCATTGATGACCACAAATAAGGCACCGTACTGAGCAAAAAATCAAATAATTTGATTCTTCTTATCCACTAGAATTATTATCAGCCATTGGTCTCGTTGGGAAATTATGTTTAATGAATTTTTAGCCAGGGGAATTAAAGAGATTCCCAATTGCGACACACCCCTGTCTTTGTAGCCATTGAACAACTTTTAATATAATATTCTACTAATAATATTCCACTAAGGCAGGGATTAAATGCCGACTAATGTAGAAATAAAAGCGCGGCTGAGGGATTTCTCAGCCATGAAAGAAAAAGTCG
>PNJE01000181.1 GCA_002877915.1 Candidatus Aminicenantota bacterium | reverse complement strand
TGTCCTTGACCAGTTAAAACTGGCTATTTCTGCGGTCTTTAAATCCTGGAATAACCCCCGGGCGATAACCTACCGGCGCCAGTATCATATTCCCGAAGATTTAGGAACAGCCGTTAATATCCAGCAGATGGTTTTCGGAAACTATGGCCCGACCTCGGCTACGGGGGTGGGCTTTACTCGCAATCCAGCCACTGGAGAAAAGGAGTTATATGGTGAGTACCTGGTCAATGCCCAGGGAGAGGATGTGGTAGCGGGAATCAGGACTCCATCGCCTTTGAGAAATCTTGAACAGGAAATGCCTGCGGTCTTTAAACAGTTAGTAGGAGTGGTAAAAAAGCTGGAAAAGCATTATGGCGATGTTCAGGATTTCGAATTCACCATTCAAGAGGGGCGGCTTTATATGCTCCAGACCAGAAATGGCAAAAGAACCGGAATGGCGGCGGTCAAAATTGCTGTTGACCTGGTGGAAGAAGGATTGATTTCCAAAGACCAGGCTTTGCTTAAAGTTGAGCCGGAAGCCTTGAACCAGCTGCTCCATCCGATATTTGATGTGGAAGAGAAGAAAAAGCATCCTGTTCTGGCGAAAGGGCTGGCTGCTTCTCCAGGGGCAGCCACTGGCCAGGTGGTCTTCACGGCCAATGATGCTGTTAGCTGGAAAGAGCAAGGACGAAAGGTGATTCTGGTAAGAGAAGAAACCTCTCCTGATGATATCCACGGAATGGGAGCAGCCCAGGGGATTCTGACAGCGACTGGTGGGATGACCTCTCATGCAGCCGTCGTCGGGCGCCAGATGGGGAAACCAGCAGTGGTGGGTTGCGGAGCAATCAAGGTTCAGGAAGAAGAAAAAGCTTTTTATGTAGCTGGGAAAAAATTTATTGAGGGAGACTGGATCTCAATAGACGGATCTACCGGGGAAGTTCTCCAGGGTGAAATTCCAACCAGGCCGTCAGAAATTCTGCAGGTAATTAATGGAGAAAAAAAGCCTGAGGAATCAACGATTTATCAGTATTTTTATAAATTGCTTTCTTGGGCCGATAAATTCAGAAGGCTAAAAGTTAGAGCTAATTCTGATACTCCACCCGATGCTCGGGTGGCTTTTGCTTTTGGGGCTGAGGGCATTGGATTGGCCAGGACCGAGCATATGTTTTTTGGTCCGGAGCGCTTGCCAATAGTTAAAGAGATGATTATGGCCGAAACTGAAGAGGAGAGACGCCAGGCTCTGGCCAAGCTTCTTCCTTTCCAGAAGCAGGATTTCTATGAGTTTTTTAAAGAAATGAAAGGAAATCCAGTTACTATAAGAACCATTGACCCGCCGCTTCATGAGTTTCTACCGAGGAAAGAAGACTTAATGGTCGAACTGGCAGTGTTAAAAGCCACCGGCGGAGACCCGGAGAAAATTGCCGAACTGGAAACATTGCTTAGCCGGGTAAAAGCCCTGTCTGAGTTTAATCCGATGCTTGGTCACCGCGGCTGCCGGCTGGGGATAACCTATCCAGAAATTACTGAAATGCAAGCCCAAGCCATTTTCGAAGCTGCCTGTGAATTAACCAGGGAGGGCCAGAAAGTCTTTCCCGAGATTATGATCCCGCTGGTGGGAAATGTCACCGAGCTGGCTAACCAGAAAGCCATAGTGAACCGGGTAGCGGAAGAAGTAATGAAAAAATATGGAGTGAAAATTAAGTACACTGTCGGCACGATGGTGGAGATTCCTCGGGCTGCCCTGACAGCGGAGGAAGTCGCTCGAGAAGCTGAGTTTTTCTCTTTCGGAACTAATGACTTGACTCAGACGACTTATGGTATCTCCCGCGATGATAGCGCCAAGTTCTTAAACTATTACTTGACTCATGGCCTCTGGACTGACGACCCGTTCGAAACTCTTGACCAGAAGGGAGTGGGCTTATTGATGAAGTGGGCGGTAGAAAAAGGACGCGAGACCAGGCCGGAGCTCAAGGTTGGGATTTGCGGTGTTCACGGCGGTGACCCCCGGTCGATTACTTTCTGCCATAAGATTGGTCTGAATTATGTTAGCTGCTCCGCCTATCAGATTCCAATTGCTCGCTTGGCAGCAGCTCAAATCGCCATCCAGGAAAAGATGAACCAGGTTGAAAAAGAAAAAGCGCTCAAGAAAAAGGCGACCAGCCTTAAGACCTCCAAGGCTGTCAGTAAAGGTTTGAAAAAAGTCGTTAAGTCAAAGAAAGTCAGGAAGACCGGAAGATAAAATTATAATCGGCTATGCCCCGGAGCTTGGTTGCTCTGGGGCTTTTTTTTATAAGGCAATTAAGCGGTTTGAAATCTGGCTTTTAAAAAAAAGTTATTTCTGGTACTTTAAACAATAATGGCCGATTTTTTGGGTTCAATTTTTTCTCTATTTGGTCCAAGAATTCCCTTCAAGTTCATTTACAGCAATGAATACTGGATGGTGGATATCGATCGTCACGTTTTCCCGGTAAAGAAGTACCGAATGCTCTATGAAAAAGTTATCAATCTCGGAGCCAGACATAAAGATTTTATTGAACCCAGACCGGCCGAAGAAAAAGATTTGCTGCTGGTTCACACTCCGAAATATGTTCAGAAAGTTACTACTGGAACGCTATCTTCCATCGAACTTCAAGCTTTAGAAATGCCTTTTTCTCCAGAAGTGGTGCGATTTTTCAAATTAATGACTGGTGGAACTATCAGAACAGTCGAAGAAGCTCTGAAAGACGGCCTGGCTGTTCATCTCGGGGGCGGCTTCCACCATGCTTTTCCAGATCATGGAGAGGGCTTTTGTCTGTTCAACGACGTAGCTGTGGCTGTGGAAAAAATGAAGCGGGAAGGCCGTCTTAATCGAGCGATGATTGTTGATGGTGATCTCCATCAGGGAAATGGGACCGCCTTTATATTTTCTAAAAAAGATTACGTGTTCACTTTTTCCATTCATCAGATGGACATTCACCCGGCGGAAAAGCCTCCGGATAATCTGGATGTTGAGCTTTGGTCTGGAGATGATGATGAAGCCTATCTTGCTGGGTTAAGTCCACACTTCCCCCGGATTTATCAGGAATTTAAGCCAGACCTGGTGGTTTATGTCGCTGGGGCTGACCCTTACCGCGGTGATATGCTCAGCGGGCTGGATATTTCAGCTGAGGCCTTAAGAAAAAGGGACCGGATAATTATCGGCCAGGCCTATCAATTGAAAATTCCGATAGCTATTGTCCTGGGCGGCGGCTATGCAGCCGAGATAGAGGAAACGGTAGAAATACACCTCAATACCATCAGGGAGGCGCTCCGGGCTTTCAGACGCCGGGCTCAAACTCGGTTTACTTCCTTAATTCAGTCCAAATAATTTTTGCTTACCTTTGAGATTGGCCTGCTGGTAATTTCCAAAGCCTCATGGAATTAATTATCTTTCAATCATTTTGCCAATAATTTCCTGATAGTAGCCTTTTCCTGTTATTAAT
>PNJE01000066.1 GCA_002877915.1 Candidatus Aminicenantota bacterium | reverse complement strand
TCTTCCCCGATGCTTACTCCGACGTGCGATCCACAGAATTTCACATTGGAGAAAGAATAGGCAGCCATTCTAATTTGGTCGTGAGCCCGGGTCAGAAAAGCAGCAAAAGTAGCCACAAACGGCAGAAAGCCTTTGGCCGCCAGTCCCATAGCCATGCCAGCCATGTTCTGTTCGGCGATATAAGACTCAAAAGACCTGGTTGGAAAGGCGGCAAAGAACTTGTCAGCATAGGTTGAATTTTTGACATCTCCATCTATTGCCACTACCCGGTCATTGATTCGGCCCAATTTTTCCAGAGCTATTCCATAAGCCAAACGGGTAGCTATTTTATCTTTATATGAGGGCGGCTCAAGGTCAAAAGATTCCTTCCACTTTGGCCCTGAAACTTTCTCCCGACTTCTTACATATTTCCTGGAATCAATTTCCGGCATGGGTCCAAGCTCGGTCAGGGCTTTTTCCAGCTCATCTGGTTTGAGAGGCTTACCATGCCAGCCATTTTTATCTTCGATGAAAGAAACTCCCTTACCTTTTATCGTCTTAGCGAGAATCACCTTGGGACCTGGTCCTTTTCGGGCGGCAGTTAGAGCTTCCAGAATCTTTTCAATTTTATGGCCATCGACCTGATAGACCTCCCAACCAAAAGCCTGGAATTTTCTGCTATAGGCCTTCAAGTCATGCTGGTGCATCGTCGGTTCGGACTGACCGAGTCGGTTGACATCAACAATGGCTACCAAATTATTAAGCTTAAATTCTCGGCCAGCATTGGCTGCTTCCCACACCGCCCCCTCGGCACACTCGCCGTCCCCCATTAAGACAAAGGTTCTGGCCTTAACTCCAGCTAATTTTTGGGCCAGAGCCAGGCCAACACCCACTGACAATCCCTGCCCCAAAGAGCCCGTAGCCGCTTTAATCCAGGGCATTCGGGGCGTCGGATGGCCTTCCAGGTTGCTGGAAATCTTTCTGAGGTCCATAAGAGATTCCTGCGGAATGATGCCGGCCTCAGCATAAGCGGCCCAAAGGATTGGAGCAGCATGTCCTTTCGATAATACAAATTCATCATTTTCCCAGGCCAGGGGATCCTTAGAGTTATAACGCATTTCGTGGAAAAACAGGCAAGCCATAATTTCGGCTGATGAAAGACAGGTCGTTGGATGACCCGAACCGACAGCCGTAGTCATTTTCAAAGAATGAATTCTCAGCCGCTTGGCAATTTTTTCTAAAACCGAAATTGAAGACATTTTATAACTCCCGGATAAATTTTAGCTTTTATTATATGGTCAAAAGAGGAGACTAACAAGATATTTTATTGAATAAAATACAAATTAATTCGAGAAAATCGCAGGCTATTTTTGAACCGAGCTTGACCGGCTAAAATATGTACTTAAAAATCTGATAAAAATAACTTCTTAGATTAAAAAATAGTACTCAGCCTTATAAAAACATTTTTAAAGATATATTTATTTTTGAATGAGTTACTTGTTACTTGTTCCCGCTGGCCAGGCCGGCAATGGCATCAACAAACAAAGAATTATGTTCATCGTCGTTGACTATTTTAATTACGCTGATTCTCTGTAAACTGACAAAAGGATCAGTCCCAAGTTTGAATCCGTTCTTTTCTTTCCCGGGAGATAAAGGCAGCCAGGATAATTTTCCTTCTTCGTTCATCTGAAATAGTCCCGCCAGACCATAAGAAGTATCCCCTTTGACCACCAAAAAACCATCATCAGAAGTCTGGTGATAGAAAACTGGCTGTTCCATAACGACGGTCAATTCACCTCCGGGTTTTATCTCCGCAAAACGGCCGTCGGGCTCTCCAAGAATATTCTCGGGATTATTAACGTTGACCGAGTTCAGGACTCTTTGGGCATAAAAAGTTTTTTCCGATTGAGTAGTGGCAGCCAGACTCGAGCTAAATAAAAAATCCCCCAGAATTAAGAAAAAAATAATTCTCAAAGCCATTTTCGTTTTTTTCATTTGATTACCCTCCTGTGGTCATTCTCCCATTCTGGCCAGAAGGCCCCTGGCCCTCACCTGACGGAACATCAAAAAGAAGAAAAAGAGAGCCAGGCTGAGATAAACTAAATTCAGGCTAAAGGCTCTTACCAGCAATCCGGTGGGAAAGCCCCGGCCAAAAATAACCGCCCTCATTCCCTCAAACACATAAGAAGCTGGAATTATTCTGGCCAATGACTGTAAAAATTTCGGCAGAACTGAAACTGGATAAAACACCGCAGAAATAGGCTGGAAAAGAAAGGCGATTCCCCAGGCCAGGACCTCGGCCTGCTGGCCGAATCGAAGGATCAAACCCGTAGTTATAATTCCAATTGCCCAGCCGAGAATAATAAGATTAAGCATAAAAGGTAAAATATAAATTCCGAGGATGAAAAGATTGAAGGAGTACAGCAGCCAGGCCAGAAGAGCACTAATCAAGAAGACAACCACCACCTTAAATACGGCTACCAGCATTAGCGAGACTAAATATTCGCCAATGGTCAGCGGACTGACGAATAAATTTAAAAAATTCCTGGCCCAGACCTCTTCCAGAAAGGATACTGATATTCCCTGCTGAGACCGAAAAAGGATGTCCCAAAGGATAAGAGCCCCAAGGAATAATCCTAAGAAATTGGGGGTTGATTTTCCTTCCCCCGAGAGTCTGGAAATATATAAACTGACAAAGCCCCAGACCAGGAGGTCAAGGAGTGGCCAGTAAAATATTTCTACCAGTCTGGTTATACTGTGGCGATAAAGATAAATGTGCCTCCAAAACATGGCCAGGATTCGATGTAGCTTCATAGCCGTGCCTCCCTGGCAATTTTAAGAAAAACATCTTCCAGATCTTCTCCTCTAAATCGACTGATAACTTCTTGAGGAGTCCCACGCGCAATGATTTCACCATGATTTAAGAAAAGTAGATGATCGGATATTTCTTCCATTTCCTGCATGTTATGGGAAGTACACAGAATAGCTGTATTTTTGCTTTTTTTCACTTCTTTGAGATAAGTTCGGGTTCGATCAGCAATGTCCGGATCAAGACTGGCCGTCGGCTCATCCAGCAGTAGAATTTCTGGATCATTAATAAAGGCCTTGGCCAGATTAAGCCGGGTCATCTGGCCGGAAGAAAGCGTTCTTATCGGTCGGTCCGCCACCTCTTTCAGGTCAAACTGTTCAATCAGGAATTCCACCTTCGCCCGCGCTTTTTTGACACCATAAAGTCGGGCAAAAACCTGTAACGATTCTCTCAGGGTAAGAGAATAAGGCATAGCCACATAGGTGGAAGAAAAATTCATCCGGCCTAATATTTTTTCCCGCTGCCGGGGTTTTTCTGGATTTAACCCAAAAATCCTGATTTCACCAGAAGTTGGAGAGGTCAATCCTAACAGCAGGTGGATGATAGTAGTTTTCCCGGCCCCATTTGGCCCAAGAAGTCCGAGAATTTCCCCCGGATATAATTCAAAAGAAACGCCTTTTACTGCTTGAAAAGAATTATAGTTTTTAGTTAAGTTTTTTACTTCAAGCACGGGTAAACTGGAGCCGGTCATTTTCATCCTCCAAAAGGCAAGAATTATTTAATTCTGATGGGCAAGCTTATTAAAAAATATATCAAAATAATCGGTTTTTGTCGAGACCAAAGGCAGGTATTGACAGGTATTAAATAAAAGCCAGTCAGCAGATTACCGCTAAGCGGAGGAAATTTTAGCTGGGCTAAAGAGCAAAAGTTCCGGTGGCCTATCTGATATAGCCTGAAATTTAAAAAATTTAATAATTTAGCGGTTTAAGAAGCTAAGAAGCAGAGAAAAAATTAAAATTTTATGTGCGGCATAAAAATAGCTTCGTAGGTGGTCAGGGCATAGCTATCTGTCATCCCAGCAATGAAATCGGCCACTCTTCTTTCGAGAGGATCTCCCTTGGGATAATCCTTTACCAATTCTCCTGGGTTCTTTAATAAATACTCATAAAGTTCTTTGACAATTTTTCTGGTCTTGTTCAGCTCTCCCCTGGCCGCAGAGTTAAAATAAACCTTTTCATAAAGGAATTCTCGCAAATCAATCAACGCCTGGTAAATCTTTGGACTCATGGAGATATTTTCCAGTTTCTTTTTCAAGCTTATTTCCACCACGTCCATCACTAAGCGATCAATTCTGGTGGCATGATGTTTGCCCAGGATATCGGTTATTTTCCCTGGGATATCATCTTCTTTTATAATGCCGGCTCTCAGGGCATCGTCAATATCATGATTAACGTAGGCAATGACATCTGAAACCCGGACAATCTGACCTTCAAGAGTCAGCGGCATGTTTTCAGGATCATCATCAAAAATTTCCCCTCTCCCCTTAGAATGCTTTACTATTCCTTCGCGTACTTCAAAAGTCAAGTTAAGTCCTTTCCCTTCATATTCGAGCTTGTCCACCACTCTTAGACTCTGTTCATAATGGCAGAATCCGCCTGGCAGGAGTTCATTGAGAGTTTCCTCTCCCGCATGACCGAAAGGAGTATGACCAAGGTCATGGCCTAAAGCTATAGCTTCGGTCAAATCTTCATTGAGACGCAGGGCCCGGGCAATCGTTCGGGCAATCTGAGAAACTTCCAGAGTATGGGTAAGCCGCGTGCGGTAATGGTCGCCAAAAGGCGAGAGAAAGACCTGGGTCTTGTGCTTCAACCGGCGGAATGATTTGCAGTGAATGATCCGATCCCGGTCGCGCTGAAAGGCGGTCCTGAGAATATGGGGCTGCTCAGGAACAAGGCGTCCCCGGCTTTCTGCACTCAGGCAAGCTCTGGGCGAAAGATTTTTCCTTTCTGCTTCTTCTATCTGCTCTCTGATATTAAGCACCCGTTTTCCTCCAGCTCAATTAAATTTAATAAATTAACCAAATATTAGCAAGGGGTTTAAACTCCGTGGTTAAAAAAGTCTGATATAGTTCCGATAGAGAAATATTAACCAAACTGAATTCTTCCACCAAATCTATTTCTGATTTTAGCCAAATTTTATTTTCCTTTTATTCAGAACACCTGTAAGATTTTTCCTTGAGACCTCTTTTCAGTTTGGATATAATTCAGTCTTCAAGGTTCTAAAAAAGGATAGCCATGGAAAATCTCGATTATATAAAAGAAAACGTCCGGCAACTATTGCAAGAATTACCTCCTGGTGTAGAGCTAGTAGCCGCGGCCAAGCAACAAACACCTGAAAAAATCTTAGCGGCCGTTGAAGCTGGAGTAAAAATCATTGGAGAAAATTATGTTCAAGAAGCCGTGGCTGCTTTTCAGATCATCGGCCATCGAGTCAGCTGGAGCTATATCGGTCACCTACAAAAAAATAAGGTCAAAAAAGCGGTAGAAGTTTTTGACCAGATTGAGACGGTTGATTCAGTAGAGCTGGCAGAGGAAATAAATAAAAGGTGCCAGGTCATCGGTAAAATTATGCCCGTGCTGATCGAGGTGAATTCTGGTCGAGAGCAGCAGAAGTTTGGTGTTTTCCCGGAAAAAGTCGAAGAGCTGGCTCGGGCAATAATTCAATTTCCCAACTTGAAGCTTTCCGGGCTAATGACCATGGGACCTTTTGAAGGCAACCCGGAAGAAGCCCGGCCTTATTTTCGAGAAACTAAGCGGATTTTTGATTATCTTAGAGGTCTTAATTTGCCCGGAGCAGAAATTAAGATCCTGTCTATGGGTATGACTAATTCTTACCGGGTAGCCATCGAAGAAGGAGCCAGTCGGGTACGAATCGGAACAAAAATTTTCGGTCCTCGCCTATAGTAAAATAATCAACTAAGGTAGTAACAATGAAAAACAGGTGGTTTGTTGTCTTAGGAGCTTTAATCATTCAAATAAGTCTTGGAGCAGTTTATATCTGGAGCGTCTTCCAGACACCGCTGCTGCATCATTTTCCTTCTTGGAGGGAAACTCAAGTCACCTGGCCCGCCCAAATAATCTTGGCCTTTTTTGCCCTGGCGGTGATCATCGGCGGACGAATCCAGGATAAAATTGGTCCCAAGCCGGTAGCCCTGGCCGGTGGTTTGATGCTGGGCACAGGATTAATTCTGAGCAAATTCACTGCTAATTTCCCTCCCTCCACCGCCCTATTCTGGCTGATAATTACTTATTCAGTTCTCGGAGGCTTGGGAATCGGAGCAGCTTATGTTTGCCCCATCGCTACCTGTATCAAGTGGTTTCCAGATAAAAGAGGATTGATCACCGGCCTGGCAGTCGCTGGATTTGGGGCTGGAGCTTTCTTTTTTGCTCCCCTGGCCAGAGGGCTTATTGAGGGCGAATATTATCAGTTATTGGGGCGAAACCTTTTTCGCCTGCCAGCAGTCGGATTATTCAATACTTTTTTAGTCCTGGGAATAATTTTTCTCATCACGATTACTGCTGGAGCGATGTTTTTAAAAAACCCTGAGCCTGGGTACCAGCCAGTCGGCTGGAATCCTTCCGCTAATCCTGATCAATCAATCTTATCAAGCAACCAGAAAGCTAATTTCACTCCGGCCCAAATGTTTCGCACCTGGCAATTCTGGTCGCTCTGGGCTGCTTATCTTTTCGGCTGCGCTGCTGGCCTCATGATTATCATGAAGGCTTCACCTCTCTGGCAATCACTGGCTCTTTCGAGGTTAAGTTTAGGAATAGATGGAAGTCAGTTTCATCAGATCTCTTCAGCTGGAGCCTTAACTGTTTCAATTATCGCTATTTTTAATTCCCTGGGCCGTCTTATCTGGGGGAAAATTTCTGACCTGGCTGGTAGAAAGCAAGCTCTCCTCGCTATATTTTTAATCTGTAGCCTGACGATGCTATCCTTGCCCGGTTTGACCAGATTTTCTTTCTTTCTGTCCGGGCTTTCGCTTATCGGTCTATGTTTTGGAGGTTTCCTGGCTGTCTTTCCGGCCATAACCGCCGATTTTTTTGGTACCAAGCATTATGGCGCCAATTATGGCTATATGTTCAGTGCCTATGGAGTCGGCGGAATAATCGGTCCTTATCTGGCGGCTGCCCTGATGAAAACCACCGCCATTATCCATATTCAAGAATTTGATAAGGCTGGACAGAGCATAAAAAAATCCATTATCGTAGGTAATTATAATCAGGCCTTCTGGATAGCCGGCCTGTTCTGCCTGTTAGCCGCCCTGGCTATTTTGTTCCTAAAAAAACCATCGCTCAGAACTTGAGACTGGCAAGGCTCTACAAACTATTACCGACTGGCTTATTACCTCAGACATAGCTATGGGCTCGATAACCAGTTGTTCAGGGTTGAAAACATCCTGATTCCCTGATTTATTCCTTGATTTAACATCCCAGAGGTAGTCTGTTAGCCGACCTCTGAGTTATCATTAAGCTCAGAATCGAGAGTATCTGAAGCCAGATTTTCGTCTGAGCCGATTTCTGCTTCTGAAAATGAGGAATCAGCTTCTTTTCCTTTTGCTTTTTTGCTCTGTTCAGATTTTTCCGCTTGTTCTATCGCCCTATCTATTTCCTCATTAAACTCTGGTCCCAATTCCTCGCCCATTTCCCGACCGAATTTTTTCATCCATCGGCCGATACTTCGCGGATCATTTTCATCCAGGTCACTAAGCTTGGAAGGATCAGCTAAGCTTTCTAATCTACTTTCTTCCGACCTCAAGACCGCTATCCTGGATACCAACCTGACTACCTGGTGACTGCCGCAGTGCTGGCAGTAGGGCTTAAAGTCCGATTGAATAGAAAGAAGAAGAAAAGAAGACTTTTTCCCACAATCTTCACAACGATATTCATATATCGGCATCACTGGCCTCTTTTTATTTCCTGTTCCCTTTCTAATAAAATATACAAAAAAATTGGCCCATATCAAGTTTTTTGTTTTCCATTTCCACCATTCGACCTGATTATTTAATTAGAACTATTCTGGCCGGCTTAAATATCCGGTTTCTAAAAAAATTGACTAAGCCGCGGCCAGAAATTTCAGAGGTTTAAGGCTAGCTGATTATTTCTCGATAGCGGCTTTTTGTTGATTCACTTTGAAGAAAAAGGCTGGATCAAACTTGGACTTCCGGTCAAAAGTGTAAAGCCCATTAACCTCCTGTTCGATATCATAAAGCTGAGTATAACAAAAGCCCGCTATCCCCGGGTTGAACAACAGAGCCTCAGTCAACTCCTGATAGCGCTTCAAGAATTCCTCAGGAGTTCTGGGCCTCTGGCCATAACCCCAAGCTTTCTCATCTTTCTGGCCGGGATTCCACCAGATCCCGCCGTATTCGCTGACAAAATAAGGCTGGCCCTGGTAGGGAGTATGGCGCCTCGGGTCGCCATTGATATAAACCTTCGGCGGGCTGAGGAGTAATCCTTCATAATCTGCCTTGAATTTAGCCACCTCCTGCTCATAATTATGGGAATCATATACCTCGGGTACCACCACATGATATCCGCCTGAAGAATCAATTACCAAACGGGTCGGGTCAAGTATCCTGGTCAAATTAAAAATACTTTCGACAACACCCGGATAATTCTCTCCCCAGCGTTCATTAAATGGACACCAACCGATGATTGAGGGATGGTTAAAGTCCCGATTTAGAGCTTCTTGCCATTGAGGTTGAAAGATAATTAAAGATTCTGGTCGACTGAGATCAAGTCCCCAATCAGCAAATTCTCCCCACACTAAGTAGCCTAAACGATCAGCCCAATAAAGAAAACGCCGCTCAAAAACTCTCTGGTGCAGCCTGGCTCCATCAAAACCCGCTGCCTGAGAAATCTCGATATCGTGGCGAAGAGCCTCGTCTGAAGGAGCGGTGTAAATTCCATCGGGATAGAAGCCTTGGTCCAGAACCAGTCTCATAAAAAAGGGACGATTATTGAAAAATATTTTATTGCCCCGAGCCTCGATTTTACGTAGGCCAAAATAGCCTTCCACTCTATCGAGCTGCTTGGCCGAATTCGGGGATTTCAATTCGAGAATAAAATTATAAAGATAAGCTCTTCTTATTTCCCATAATTTCGGGTCTTTTAGCTTTATTTCAAAGAATATATTTGCCGAAGCATTTTTGGTCTCTTTAAAAATGATTTTCCCTTGATCAACAACCGAAAGAGTTAATTGCTCCCCGCCTGTTGGTTTATTCACCAAGACCTGCAAGAGCACCTGTTGATTATCTATGTCTGGATAAACCCGGTATTTTTCAATTCTTTCTGCTTCCACCGGTTCAAGCCAGACTGTCTGCCAGATGCCGGTTGTTCGCCGGTACATACAGCCATAAGAATTATACCTATCACTCTGTTTACCCGACGGTTGTTGGCCAGAACGAACATTATCGCGACATCTAACTACCAGGGTATTTCCTGATGGCTGACAATAGTCAGTGATATCAAAGGAGAAAGGAGTATAACCGCCGCGATGTTCCCCGACTTTTTTCCCATTTATCCAGATAGTAGTTTCATAATCAGCCGCTTCAAAATTAAGTAACACCCGGCGACCCTTCCAGCCTTCAGGAATAATTAGTGCCTGTTTATACCAGATTGCAGCGATAAAGTCCTTAAAGCCCAAACCAGAAAGAGGACTCTCCGGAGCAAAAGGAACTATAATCTTCCGGTCAAATCCATTACCCTCAGGCAGCCCACGCTCTTCGCCTGAATCGGACAGGTCCAGAGCAAAATCCCATTGGCCGTTAAGGTTAAGCCATTCTGAGCGAATAAAATCCGGGCGTGGATATTCCGGTCTGGGCAGAGATAAAGTTAATTCAACATCAGATTTTGCTGAGTTGTTAGAAGTCACTTCAGATAATGATGGTCCAGTTAATTTTCCTGAGAGAATAGATTTTTTCTCCATCGTCCCAGAAAATAAAATGAGAGAAAATCCAGTAAAAACTGCCAAAGAAAAAATCAAAATAAGAAGAATCTTTTCCCCAGAAATCAAATAGCTTTTTAAATTTTTACTGGTGGGTTTATCAAACATGCTCATTCCATCCTCCGCCTAATTAATCAATTTAATTCTGATTTTATCCTATTTGCTTGATAAAATCATCCCGAAAAGAAGGACAGAAATTATAAAAAGTATTGTTTTTTCCACGAGCTATCCTCATCTTTATTTATCAGTGCTAAGCAGCAGTGAATATACCGTCCAGGTACCTCGACAGAAGTTGAACCAACGTTTACCAGCGGACTGCTCATAGTGCTTTTTTAACTCTTTTGGGTCTCAAGAAAATAGAATTTTAAAATTTTCTGGCAAAAATAATTTTGCTGGCCCTCCTAAAAAATTATTTAAGCAGAATTTAAAAAAAGTTTTTGGCCTGAATTTAGGGCCCTTCAGTAAAAAAAAATTTTAATCTTAAACTATTGGAGATGATAACTTCTCGCTCTGGAATTCAAGACTCTCTGAAATTAATATTTCTCCAAACGATTCTTCACTTCATGATCACTCTTTGAGCTACCAGAGTAATTTCATACTTGGTTTCTGACTTTTTAATTTCAAAACCGAATTTTTTTAAATATTTTTCCACCTCTTCTAAGCCAATTGACGATTCTTCATGGGTTCCCCCTTCTAATTTATAAACCTCAGCCATCATGGCCATTCCTTTCGGGCTAAAATCACAGATTACCAATTTGCCCGAGGGGGAAAGGACTCTAATCAGTTCGGAAATAACCACAAAGGGATTTTTAAGGTGGTGAATCATATTAACAGAAAAAATGGTATCAAAAGATCCATCTGGAAAAGATAACTTCTCAGCATCTTCTCTCTTAAGTTCAACCAGATGATTGGCCCCGCTCTTTTTTATATTTTCAGCCGCTACTTTTAGCTGTTCCTCGGACCGGTCAAAGCTTACGAGCTTATAACCCGATCTGGCTAACGCCAGGGCAAAATGTCCTTTGCCGGTGCCAGCTTCCAAAATCCGACCCCCAAAGGGCTTGGCTGCTTCAATTACAGCCTGGCGCTCCTTTTCTATATCATAGCCAAAACGGGCATAAAGGGCTCGCCTTTTCTCTAATTGATTTTCAATCTTATCAGACCTATTTTGACTCTTACTATCGATTTCGTTCTTCGCAATCTGGTCTTCTAAGCACTGATCCAGCTCAGATAAAAAGTTATTTTCCTGGCCAATAAGCTGGCTCCTTTTTTCTGGCTTTTCCATCCCGGCACCTCAAGATTAAAGTTGATTTCCTGTTTAAATTAGCCTTTACTACTTGAAGTGTCAAATCTTATTTTAAATTTTAAATCTGGCTGGAAATAAAATACTTTTCTCCTGCTCTGGTTTTAAATTCAACCAAATCCCGAGTTACTTTTTTATATGAGACCGGACCTTTTGAACCAACAATTTTTAACTTTCTTCCAGGCTTAACTTTAATTCGGCAGACGTCGCCTTTTTTTGACATTATTTCGGCCATCTTTAATTTTCCATTTTCCCACTCGAGATTGACTTCAAAACCACCTCTGGCAACCAATCCATTTATCCGGCCGGTTGACCAGGTAGCCGGGAGCGATGGCAAAAAATCAAGGAAACCCTCATTTGATTGAAGAAGCATCTCGGCGATAGCCGCCGTCATTCCGAAGCTGCCATCAACCTGAAGAGCATTGGAGCAAATGGCGAAAAGATTATTGAAGGTATATTTTTTCAAGTAATAAAGGAAATTATCCATTGCTTTTTCTGGTTCATGCAGCCGGGCCCAGCAGGCCATCTTCCAGGCCGAGGACCAGCCGTTTCCGGTAAGACCACGCTGTTCGAGCACTGCCCGGGCCCCCTGAGCCAGCTGGGGAGTCCTTAATAAAGAAATCTGGTTTCCCGGATATAAACCATAAAGCGGTGAGATGTGACGATGACTCTTTTCTTTCTGGCCCCAATCTTCTAACCATTCCTGAAGTTCACCTTTTTTGTTGATCTGCAAGGGAGCTAACTTGGCCTTGATTTCCAGAACCTTTTTTCTGAAGTCTTCATCTACTCCCAGAATCTTTGAAGCTTCAGCTACATAACCAAATAAGTCGTTGAGAATCTCTAAATCAATAGTGGAACCGGCGCAAAGGGTAGTTCCTGGACTCATCGAACCGGTTACTTCATCAAAAAAAGAAATATTCCCCGGTCGGTCAGGAAAATTTTCAGGTGAAGTTGAGGGATTGGTCACCAGCCAGCCATACCTTGGGTGCTGGACCAAAAAATCAAGGAAAAATTCAACATTTCCCTTCATTACTGGATAATATTCGGCCAGAAAATCTTTATCCTTAGTATAAAGGTAATGTTCCCACAAGTGGGTGCAAAGCCAGGCCCCGCCGGTGGTGAAGGCACCCCAGTCCGGTCCATCCATTGGAGCAGCCACCCGCCAGATATCGGTATTCTGATGAAACACCCAGCCCCGGCAGCCATAATGTTCTCTGGCCACCTCTGACCCTTGGTCGGTCAATTCTTTGATCATTTTAAAGAGTGGTTCAGTACACTCGGAAAGGTTGGCCACTTCCGCTGGCCAGTAATTCATCTCCAAATTTATATTGGTAGTATATTTTGAATCCCAGGCTGGGTTCATGCTTTCATTCCAGATACCCTGGAGGTTAGCCGGCTGGGTCCCCGGCCGGGAAGAACAGATCAAAAGGTAGCGGCCAAACTGAAAAACCAGACCGGCCAGGTTGGGGTCATTCTGTCCATCATAATTTTTTATTCTTACATCTGTAGGTAAGAAGGAATTTTCAGTTGAACTAAAATCAACGGTAACTCGACGGAAAAGCTGGCGGTGGGCAGCGAGATGCTCGGTTTTTATCGTCTGATAATCTTTCTTCAGCGCCGCCTCCAGAGCTTCTTGAGCCCTTTTCATTGGGTCGGCACTTAAATCTTTATAAGAAACGAAATTGGTGGCCGCGGAGATATAAAGAGTTACCGAGCTGGCTCCTTTAACTGTTAGATCTTCATAGTTGGTCTTCAGCTCGCCGCCTTGAGTTATGGCTTTGAGCAGACTAACATACCTGATTTTCCCAGGAACTCCCAGATAATCGGCCGATTTTCCAGTCAGAATAAGTCCATCCGGTCCATAACTTCCCATCTGAAAATAATCGGTAGCGTAATTAGAATGGGCCTGATTTCTGCAACCGCGAAGTTCAGCCCGAAAGGAGATAGCTCCGGGCTGGCTGGCTTCTATTCTAACGACGATGACCTGGTCAATGGGAGAAGAGAAGACTTCCCTTTTATAGCTAATACCATTCTGCTCGTAGGAAGTGGTCACCACGGCTGAATCCAGGTCCAGTTCATGAATATAATTGTGAATATCGCCTTTGGTCTCAAAGCTGAGGATAAGATTGGCCAGCGATTGATATTTCTGTTGTTCAACCGGATAGCCCATCAGGTAGCGACCGAAGAGATAATGGGCTTTTAAATAATCTCCCTCAAATATCAATTTCTGTATTTCCGCCAAGTGTTCCTTACCACCTTTTCTGGTCTGGTCGTAAGGCCCTCCTGACCAGTAAGTTTCTTCGTTGAGCTGGATTCTTTCTTCATCTGTTTTCCCGAAAACCATAGCTCCTAAACGGCCATTGCCCACGGGAAAAGCATTTTCCCATTTATCCGCCGGATGTTCATACCAAATGACGGTTGTCGGATTGAATTTTCTGGGAAAGGCTTCATCCTTACTGAAAAGTTTGGCCCCCATCAAAACAAAGGATAAGAATAAAAGGAAAATCAAACTAAAGGTAGTTTTTTTCATGGTCATCTCCAAATAAAGGCCTGCCTGGTTTGAGTTCAGGTCTTTGGCCAGATTCTTTTGCCTGAATCAAACATCAATCAGGACCTTCATTGTTTTTTCCCTGTTATTTTCAATATATTTATAGGCTTCAGCGTATTGACGTAAAGAAAAATGACGGCTGATGAGCGGCTCCAGCTGGACCTTCTTTGATTCTATCAAGCTGATAGCCGTATCATAATCTTCTTCTTTATACATAAGTGAGCCTATAACCCTTAATTCCCTATCCTGAATCAGGCCAAAATCCACCACCGGCTTTTCTTCAAATACGCCGACTACAATTATTTCCGATCCCTTCCTGGCTAAATTGATAGCCAGCTCGACAGTTTTTCCTGAACCAACGCATTCAAAAATAGCATCCGCTTTAGCTTCACCGTAGCGGTCTTTAATTTCTTTGGCCAGATCCTGCTTTAAATTATTTACGGCTATATCAACTCCGCATTTCCTGGCTATCTCCAGGCGGATATCGCTTATATCAGCGATCATTACCGAACTGGCCCCAAGTGCTTTAGCCGCCTGGGCAGTGAGATTACCAATTGGCCCGGCTCCCAGAATAAGAATATTTCGACCTTTTAATTCTGATAACCTTCCAACTGCATGAACCCCAACAGCCAAGGGCTCGACCATAGCTCCCAGGTCATCATTAATTGAATCAGGAAGTTTAACCACTATCTCCTGGGGCACAGCCAAGAATTCCTGAGCCGCCCCTTCTGCCTGACAGCCAATGACTTTCAAATTTTCGCAAATATGGTAATTACCATGTCGGCATTGATAACACTGGCCGCAGGTAAGCTGGGGTCGGACAGTTACCCGTTCCCCGATTTTAAATTTAGAGACACCAGGACCGAGCTCAGCCACTTCAGCCGAAAATTCATGGCCCTGAACAATCGGGCATTTAATATATGGATGCTTGCCATAATAAGCATGAATATCTGAACCACAGATGCCGATTCTTTTAATTTTGAGCAAAACCTCTCCAGCTGCTGGCCGTGGTTGGCGGACTTCTCTTATTTCAATTTTTTCCGGTTGAGCTAAAATTACCTGAATCATTTTTTCTCCTTTCCTAAAATATGAATTTATATTCATATATATTTTATTGGCCTAAGTTATTCTGGTTTAAGCTCGATGAGGAAAGGTCTCTCTGAGGTCTTATAAATCCATAAAACCAGGTCCGTTCCTTCGAGCGTTCGATTATAGCCCATATAAAAGTCTTTTCCCTTTTTAAGTTCCTGACCGTCTAAACTGACCTTTAAATCTTTTTCTCCGGCCTTATTTAATATCAGACAGAGATTTACAACCGGTGATGATGAACTTGCCTTGACTTCAATTTTCAAGGGCGACTTTATTCCCTCCTGGTCAAAGGTTAGCTGATAGGCTCTCTGGCCGCGGTCATAACCTTCATTTTTTATTCCGGTTTCTTTTATTACCAATTGGGCGGGTGAAATCCACGATTTGGCTAAAAGAGCAAGCTCTTCTGGAGATTTTTTCCCGGCGCCATATAGCCAGTTAGCCCAGTATGTTAGGCCTTCCCCTTTATGAATTGGCGGACGGGCGTGAGATAAAGAAAAATGAGAAGGCCGGTCAGGCGCTTGAGCATATCTCCCATCAGAGGGAATCTGAGCTACTGGCCAGTGATTCCACCAGGGAAAATGTGATACTCCAGCTCGCATTTCTCCACCAAAAACGGTCATTCGACAGCCAGGCTCAAAAATCTCATAAGGTTTCCACTCAGATTTTAAATTAACCACTTGAATAACCGCCTGGGGTGGACCACTCTGAAGGTCAGGCAATTTTTCTGCCCAGCTATGAGTCTTGGATTCACCTTTTAAGTTTATCAAGGTCAGAGCATCAAGATTGACCACGTCTTCGGGTCGCTGGCCGGGTTGGCAGAGAACTATGGTTTCCTGGGGACCTAATGGCTCTCCCGAGGTCCACATGACTACCTTTCTTACTCCAAGCATATCAGGATAAAAAGTATAATATTCATCAATGGCGTCAGGCCAGCCAGTGATTTCATCTACCTGAGAAAAATGCTGATAAACAGAGACCGGAATATAGCGCCAGTGAACGACTACCCGGGCCGGAGTATTCTCGATGATTCTAACCTGCGAGTGAAGGGTCTTAGGATCTTGCATATGCTCGAAACAGCCTTCTTGATCAGTAAAGGACTCACAACTCTGGTCGGCCATCCACAAGCCATTTTCCATTACCCAGACAGGAGAATATCGCGTTCCACGCCAGAAAACCACCCGAATGGGCGAGTTATCAAACTGGACGACGACATCAGAATAGGGACCACTTCTCCAGAGAGCATCCCATTCTTCATAAAAACTGAGTTTGGTATAATAAGCCCCAAAATGACCAGGTCCAGCCGGACCGGAAGGCATTTTCCTTTCTGGTATAGCTGGGGTTTTTGCAGGATAATGCGCCTCATAGGCAGCCATAATTTCGCTTTCACTTAAAGATTCACCGTAAATTTTTAAATCATCAAGAATAGCATCTAAAGAAAACCAGGCTGGCAAGGTGGCGAATGGCCTTACCGGATTACTGGGAAGGCGTTTATCCCTGTTCATTCCTATGACCAGATCCCGTCCCTCGGCCGGCGTAAGCCCTCCAGAAGTTTTAAGTTCAGCGACCGGTTTCCCATTTAGATAAAGTTTAATTCCCGTTTTTTCATCGAATACCGCGGCTACCTGGGCCCAGGTTCTTAAAGGAATCTTCGGGTCAGATAGACATTCAACCCATTTGCCATTAACCGCCATTTTCAGCCCTAGTTCACCTCGCGGACCGATTCCAAAATAATATCCTTCTTTTCCCTCGTTTTCCTGGGCAACTATCGGACACCAGTTCCAAGGATATTCAGCCAGAGCTATCCACGAGACTAGGGTGAAACTATTTCCTAATTTAGGAGATGCGGCGGGTTTTCTTTTTATGATGGTGGTAAACCCATCAAGCTTAAGGCCCTGCCCGGATACTGCCTCGACCAATTTATAGTTCCCACTAATTGCATCTTCAATACCTGAAACTGAATCCATTACCCGACCGTTAGTCACTTTATCAAATTTCCACCAGGCTAAGAGCCTGCCTTTCTGAGCCAGCCCGGGCAATGGAATGGTTATAAACGCCAGAACTAAGGATAAAATTAAAAAGTTTTTTTTCATTTAATACCCTCCTTCATCGTTTATTAACTTGAGCCAATTAATTCCAATGATCCAGCAACTCTTTGACCAGCTCAAAAATAGGTTATTCATGTTGTTTCAAGCTTTATTTAAAGAGCTCAGTCGCCTCAACCAGCTGCTGGCCCACCCCAGCAAATACCCGGACTTAGTTTCGGTCACCACCTCAGAATATCTATTCGTAGCTTTCTTCGAGTAGCCTTTTCACTTCATTCAGATTGACCACATAAGGATGGCTTTTATAATCGGGCAAAACGAGAGATCTCTCAGCCAGTAGGCCAAGCTCTTCTTTCGGTACTCCCAACTCTTTTAAAGCTTTTCGTAAGCCAATATTTTTAAGAAAAGTTTCCAAATGCTGACAAGCAGCTGAGGCAGCAGATTCCAGCGAGGCGTCTTTTAATTTAGGATCAAAAATCCAACCCAATTGAGCGAATTTTTCCTGGGCATATTTCCAGCTGAATTTCATAATTGCCGGATAAACTGCGGCCAGGGCCTGACCATGAGGAATATGGGGATAAAGTCCGCTCATAGCCATGGCAATGCCGTGGGGTAAGGTTACCCCAGCATTGGCTATACTCAAACCGGCCAAGGTATCAGCCCAGGCCAGCTTGCTTCTAACTTCAAGGTTAGAGCCATTTCTCATGGCTTCCGGAAGATTTTGAATTATGATTCTTATAGCTTCAAGAGCCAAGAGGTCTGTATAAGGAGAGCCGTTAGGATTTATATAACTTTCAAAAGCGTGGGTAAAAGCATCAAAACCGGTAGTAGCAGTAATTTGAGGCGGCAGGGATAACATCAGTTCTGGATCAACAATGGCCACTCGTGGATAAAGAATAGAATTGAATAAAGCAGATTTATTTCTTTCTGCAGGGTTGGTAACCACCGCTACTTGAGTTACCTGTGATCCTGTCCCAGAGGTAGTGCTCACGGCAATGATGGGTAAGGTTTTTTCAGTTGGTTGCGTGGGGCGGAAAAATAAATAATCCCAGCAGGTGCCAGGATGTGTGGCGGCCACGGCAATGGCTTTAGCCGTATCCATGCTGGAACCACCGCCAAGACCAATAACTACCTCGGCCTTAAATTCTTTGGCTAATTTCGCTCCTTCACTAACGACCTCCACCGTTGGATTCGGGATGACCTGATCAAAATGGGCCACTTCGACTCCAGCTTCCTGAAGATATCGTTTTGCTCGATTGAAAGTGTTTTCTAATTCAGGGAAAACAGGGACGGTTACTAAAAGGCACCTTTGGCCGTATCGCGCTGCTATTTTGCCTATCTCATTTAACCGTCCGCTACCAAATCTTATTTCAGTAGGTTGATAATAATTGAAATTTATCATTTAAAAATCCTCCTATATTTTATTCCAGAGATTTTAGCTTCGAATTTTCGCCAGGCACTGTGCTGGCTACCTGAACCCAGGCTCCTTTTTGGGAGCATACCAGGCTGGCCAGCCAGTTGGCATTTTGGTTTATCCTATCAAGTTCCTTCCCGCTAAGAAGTCCGATCACCAGGGCAGCAGTGAAAGAATCGCCTGCCCCAACGGTATCAACTACCTTTATCAGGAAACCGGGATGGGTTGATTCTTTATCAGCGGTTATTAAAAGACTGCCCTTCTCTCCCTTGGTCAAAGCAACTAATTTAATTTGATAATCACTAATTAATTTTCTACATAGGAACGTCTCGCCTGATAGTTTGGGATAAAAGAGGCGGCCAATGGTTTTGAGTTCTCCATCATTAAGTTTCAAAATATCGGCTTTTCTTAATAACCAATCAAGCAGTTCAGGTGAATAAAAAGGTGGTCTGAGATTTATATCCAGCACCCTAAGGCAATCGGGCTTAGCCTGAGTTAGAAACCAATCTATGGTGCCCCTCGAAGGCGAAGAACGGAAGGCCAGTGAACCAAAGCAAATGGCTGAGGCTTGTTGGGCAATTGATTTTAGAATATCATTCTTTTCCAAGTAATCCCAGGCTACATTCTGCTCAATGGTAAAGGTCGGTACTCCATTTGAATCAAGCTCAACCCTGACAGTTCCGGTGGGATGATTTTTATCAACCTGGATATAATCAGTAATCATATTATGGGAAGAGAGTTGTTTCAGAGTTTCTTTACCTAATTCATCTTCTCCCACTCTTGTTATCAAAATACTCCTCAGACCCAAAAGTTGGGTATAATAGACAAAATTGGCTGGAGCTCCGCCAAGATGTGGCCCATCTGGGAAAATATCCCAGACTACCTCACCTATTCCTACCACTAATTTATCCTGCTCACTCTTCATTTGTTCATTTTCTCATTCACGAAATTATTAATCTCATCATCCCAGTTCTTTTCAGTGAAAAATAATATAAAGGATAGTAAGAATGAGAAGGAGCCCTCCAGCCAGAACCCGAGGATCTTTTATTCCCTGAATTTTTCCCTGAGTTAAAACTTTAATCGGTTTTTCCCAGGTCAAGTCTTTAATATTTTCTTCCGAAGGTTTCGGAGTGCACAAACTGACAGTTACAAAAATCAGGCTGCAGATAACGAACATCCACCAGGCCTGCATCATAAAATGAATGCCTAATTTTTGGGTAATGACCTTTTCAGTCCCAAAAACGGGGAGATCCAAGATAAAAGCCGCAATTCCCATAGAAAAACCTGCAATCAACGTTACTAAAGCGGCCTGCTTGGTTCCCCGGCGCCAAAATACTCCCCAGAGGAATACGGCGGTAATCGGGGGGGCTAAATCTGAGGCTATAGCGTTTATGGCTTCAAAAATGCTTGAATACCTCCCCCCCTGAGTTGACCAGGCCATAGCCAGAAGCATAATAATAATAGCGCTATATCTCCCTATTCTGACCTGCTTTTCATCTGAAATTTCTGGTTTTATTTTCTTGACAATATCCACGGCCACTAAGGTAGCGGCACTATTTTGAGCTGCTGAAATAGTGCTCATCAAAGCAGCCAGAATTCCGGCCGCCACCAATCCCTTAAGCCCGGTTGGAAGCAATTCTTTTATCAGAACAGCTAAGGTCTGATTGGCATCTTTTCCAATTATATCCTTGAAAAGAACATAACCAATTATGCCCGGGAAAACCAGGATAAAAGGAGGAGCCAGCTTTAATAAGCCAGCAAAAAGTGGGCCAAGCTGGGCATCTTTCTTGCTTCTGGCTCCCAGCACCCTCTGAACAATAGTTTGATCGGTGCACCAGTACCAGATGCCCAGAATGGGATAACCCAAAAATACCGCATACCAGTTCAGGCCAGCCTGGCTATGGGTTTGAAGCATGCTCAATTGAGCAGGCTTAATGGCGGCCTTAAACTGAGTGAGGCTGGTAATTCCGTGGGCTGGCAAAGCAAACAGAGCAAAGAGGGTCACCATAACCGCCCCGAAAATCAAAAAAACACTTTGAATGGTTTCAGTAACGACTACTGCTTTTAATCCACCCAGGACGGTATATATTGCGGTTACCACGGAAATAATGACAATTGAAGTAAGCACATCTATGCCGAAAAACTGTTTAAATACGGCCGCACTGGCATATATGCTCATGCCAATATGAATGAACAGAGCCGCCGTTATGGCCATAATGGCCAGAATGATTCTTGAACTGGCGGAATATCTCTTTTCCAGAAATTCCGGGAGAGTGGAAATCCTAGTCTCGAAATAGAATGGGGCGAAAACCAGGCCCAGAATTACCAGGGTGAAAGTGGCCATCCATTCAAAATTTCCCCAGACGAGTCCTTCATTATAACCAGAGGCAGCCAAGCCAACTAAATGGATGGTCGAAATATTGGCCGAAAACAAAGCGGCCCCGACAGCCGGCCATTTCAGCGATTTACCAGCCAAAAAATACCCCTGGCTGGACTTTCGGAACTTGCGAGCTGAAACCAAACCGATAACTATAATCCCAATAAGATAAGTTAGGATAATAACCAAATCGATAACGGGGACATTTAAACTTATTTTTGGCACTCGGATTTCTCCTTAAACGACCATCAAATAGCTTAGTTCTAATAAAACGCCAACTTATGGCCTAATTTTCTTTACATATGGTCTTAAGCTAAAGGTGCGGATTCCCCAAATTTGCTGCCTGTTTTATAATCTAAATTAAGAACCTTTTGCATAATCAAAGAAACCGCTCCCATGACCGCAGCCTTGGGGCCAAAAGTGGCCGGTAAGATTTCGACTTCTCGACTAATCCTGCTCAAGGCCCGAGCCTTAACCGTGCTGCGGACAGTATCAAAAAGGATATCTCCGGCCTGGGTAACTCCACCACCGATAACTATAGCTTCAGGATTGAAAAGGTTGATTAAAGCCGAGATGCCTATTCCCAGGTATTCGGCCGCTTTATGGAAGACATTCCAGGCCAAAATATCACCCTTCTTGGCGGCATTGGCCACCATTTCGGCAGTCAAATTATCCAGGTTGTTATCGCACATCTCCAGAAGTATGCTTTTCGCTCCATTCTCCAACTCTAAGCGGGCAGCCCGGGCGATTCCGCTCCCAGAAGAAAGCGCTTCCAGGCATCCGAAATTACCGCAATAGCACTGAATCTTGCTATCTTTTTCCAGAGTTATATGACCGAATTCACCAGCCATCCCGTGAGTTCCGAGCAGCGGTTGCCCATTGATAATAATCCCGGCTCCAATTCCATAGCCGACATTGACGCAGATGAAATTTCTGTACTTCTTACCGACTCCATAATAGAGTTCGCCCAGGGCCATCACCCGGGTAACATTGTCAAAAAAGATGGGCAAATTCAATTTTGGTAGCAAATAGCCAGCTATATCGGCATCATGCCAATGGAAATTTGGGGAAAATTCAACTATGTTTCTTTTCTTATTAATCAACCCGGCTACTGCCATTCCTATTCCGTTAAGATGATTCTGCTTTTTTCCCAGCTGGGCTCTGAGCTTTTCAATTACCGTAAACGTTCTATCCATAACACCATAGAAACCACTCTCCACCTCGGTCGGAATTTTTTCCTCGGCAATTATTTCAGCTTCCAGGTTAGCCAGAACTCCATAGATGTGGGTTGTCCCGAGATCTATGCCAATAATAAAATTATTGTTTGGACAGAACCGCAGAAGATTGGGTCTCCGGCCTCCATTCGATATACCTGCCCCAATTTCCTCAACCAACCCTTCTTTTATTAAATTATCAACAATTCTGGAAACTGTCGGCGCACTGAGTCCGCTTAACTTGGAAATATCAGCCCTGGAAATAGTGGCATTGTCACGGATAAGTTTTAAAACTTTTCTGGTGTTTAGTTTCAAAATATACTTCGCACTGGCTATCGGGGACATCACTGTTCTCCTTCCTTCTAATATCCAATATCAACATTATATAATGGAACATCAGAGACCCAATTTTCAATAGCTATCTGCTTTATTTGGCAAAAACTTCTCTTTAATTGCTTGGATTAACTTCCTGGTCATAATTCTCATTTATTTATCCTTTTTACCGTTGGATTGTTTCAACTTCAATTTTCCGACTTTAGGAAGCAGATGGAGACAAGAGGGGAGGGGGG
>PNJE01000167.1 GCA_002877915.1 Candidatus Aminicenantota bacterium | reverse complement strand
GGCCGCCGCAGGCGGAAAAATAATTTTTATTGGAAATAAAAAGGAAGTCAAAAAATACCTCAGCCCAGAGACTAAGATCATAGAGCTTAAAGAAGGGGTGGCTATCCCCGGGCTGATAGATGCCCATACCCATTTTTCAGCCGGAGGTCATTCGCTGATTGAGCTGAGCTTTCGAGGAGTCAATTCAGTAGATAAAATTCAACAAATGATCACTGAAAAAATTAAAGAGCTTCCACCAGGCACCCCAATTTTCGGACGGGACTATGATCAGACCCTTTTCCCTGGTCAGCAATGGCCAAGCAAGGAGGATCTGGATAAGGTATCTCCGAATAATCCAGTGGTCATCCGCCGGGTTGATGGCCATTCGGCCTGGCTCAATAGCTTGGCTTTAAAAATATCTGGAATTAGCAGAAAAACCAGGGACCCCTTCGGCGGAGAAATCGTTCGGAATCCTAAAACCGGCGAGCCTACCGGTATATTGAAAGAATCAGCTATGGGGCTAATTAAAGTGCAGCCGACGATAAAATCCACCGCCGAAGAAGATATCCTCCGGGCTTTAGATCATGCCAGGAAAATTGGTTTGACTGGGGTGCATGCTTCTACCGACTTGAAAGAGCTGGAAATTTACAAAAAGCTCAGGAGAGAAGGCAAACTGACCTTAAGGATATACGCCTGGCTTCCAATCGAGGAGATGGACGAATGCATTAAACAAGGAATTCGCCAGGGTCAGGGAGACGAATATTTAAAAGTTGGTTTCCTCAAGGCTTTCATTGACGGAACTCTCGGTTCGGGCACCGCTCTGATGTTTGAGCCTTTCTCTGATGATCCAAGTAAATCGGGCCTGGCACAATACCAAGAAGAAGCCTTTTACCAGCTTATTGATAAAGCCTATGCTAATGGCTTTCAGGTCGGGACCCATGCCATTGGAGATAAAGGGGTCAATTGGGTGCTTAAGGCCATTGAAAGAGCCGAAAAAAAATATGGACAAAAAAATCTTCGGTACCGGATCGAACATGCCCAGATAGTCAAGCCAGAAGATTTTAAAAGGTTTAAAGAATTAGGAGTAATTGCCTCGATGCAGCCCACCCACTGCACTACCGATATGCGATTTGGCGAAAGAAGAATCGGCCCGGAACGGTCAAAACATGCTTATGCCTGGAGGACAATGCTTAATGAAGGAGCGGTCCTGGCTTTTGGATCGGATTGGCCGGTGGAACCACTCGACCCTCGCCGGGGACTTTATTCGGCTATTACCAGAAAAAATATCGAATTTGATTATCCTGAGTCCGGCTGGTTTCCAGAACAAAAGCTAACCCTAACTGAAGCCATTAAAGCATTTACCTGGGGCTCGGCTTATGCGTCTTTCGAAGAAAATTTTAAGGGAACGCTGGAGCCTGGGAAGCTGGCCGATTTGACTATTTTTGGGCTGGATATCTTTTCTGTTGAACCGAAAAAAATTCTAACTGCCCCGATTATTTATACCATCGTCGGGGGAAAAATTGTTTATGAAAATAAAGAGTAATTATCCCTCAGCAATTTCTATCTAACTAAATTAGGCCGAAACAGAGTTGATAAAATAAATTAAAAATTTCCTTTAAGCCATAAATAAAGCGATCTTTGGTCAATTTAAAGGTTCTGCTTCAAGGCTAAAAATTTTTAACCTAAGTTAAGTTTTCTCAATGGTCTCTTCCAGAAGCTTTTTTATCTCGGCAAACGATTGAACGATAAGCGCTCCTTCAAGGTCAGCCGGGGTCATTGAGCCCTTTAAAATAAAAATTCGGGAAATGCCAGCTTCCCGGCCGGCCATTAAATCATAATTGGTGTCCCCAACCACCGCCGTCTGTTGTGGCTTTACCTCCATTATTTCCATTACTTTAAGAAAGGGAGCTGAACTTGGCTTATGAAGACCACTTTCCCTGGTAAGGACCAGATCAAATCTGAGATTAAATCTTTCCAGAAGAAAGTAGGTATTCTCCCGGTTATTGTTGGTGACCAGAGCAGTCTTAATTTCCCGCTCATCAAGCCAGTTCAAAAATTCTTTTATTCCTTCTTTGAGCTTAGCTTGTTCAGTTTGACGACGCTCATGAGCTTCAAGCCGGGCATATTTCTCCGACCTCAAGGGCTCGGGCAAATTATGCAAATAATTTAAAATTGAACCGCTCTCTAATCCCAGCTCTTTTCTTATAGCCGCCCAATCATAGTTATTCTCGACCACCGTGCCATCAAGATCAAATATCACCAGTTTCAGTTTCATTTCCTAATTATGATATTGGGTCAGAATAAAAATTTCAAATTTCCAATCAACCAAATATCCAACAAAACTTAAGAACTCTTCAATTTGACTATTAGTCAAAAATAATTTAAAAAAATAAAGCAATGTGGTAAAAATAGATGGGAGGCTTAAATGGGTAAATATTTAGCTATCTTTCTGGGAATTGTGGCCATGGTGGCCGGGCTTTACTTGGTTATTTTTGTTTGGTGGCGCGAATTTTACGAATTGGTATTCGGTTTCATTCCTCCTATCCTGTTCTTTGGCGGGCTAATCGCCATCGTGGCAGGAATCTCGAGTATAAAAGATGCCATTCGGCAGAAAAAGCTGGAAGCTGAAGCTGCTGCTCTGCAAGAAGAACAAAAGGAATAGGAAAGCACTGGATCATCTGGAAATTAAAGGCCGGATTTTATAATTGATCAGCTCATAAAAAAAATTTATTAGAAAAGAAATTAGAAGTGAATGTTATTCTAAACAGCTTTCTGGCTTTCCTTTTGACCGCTGTTTCTCAATTTAATGGCTCTCTGGAAAAAAGTTTTATCCAGAATGATGCCAGTCTATTGAGAGCTATTTTCCCGGACTCTTCTTCCGTTCTTCTTACTCTTCCAGAGCCTTTAAATGTTTCTGACTGCTTTTCGCCTGATCAGGGCTTCTTGATTACCAGACGTCTTTTTCGCCAGATTAGCACCCTCGAATTTTTTATTGATCCAGAAAATCAAATAGTTTTTGGGCAAAAAGGGGCCATCGTCCAAGCCCGTTGGTCTTTTCTTAATAAAGCCAGCGGCCGAAAGTATGTTTTCCGCCTATATTTTTATATCTATCCAGAAAAAGGTCCATTTAATAAAGCTGTCAATTTAAAAATTAGAGAAATTAGGGCAGAAAGACGTTAAATGATCAAAAGCACCGACCGCCACCAGTTATTCAAGCCGCTCAGGCAACCTTTACTGGCAACTGCTGGTGGCCTAATAATCATCTCCCTACTCTTATTAGGACTGTCCTCTTTTTCAATAAAGAATACAGCTGTTTCTTCTGAATCAAAAACCATATTAAGGCTCAAGAAATCAGCTCAATCTATCCGCCAGGATTTCCAGGAACTTCTTAATAGAATGGAAAAAAGAAAGCTTCAGCTGGAGAGCCATCCTCTTCCGGAAGACCTTAATCAAATTTTCAGGTTGTTTCAAAAATTAAATCTTGATCCAGCTGTAGAAGGAGTCATTTATCTGGGTTCTGATTTAATTCCCTTAGTGTGGTATGGGAATGTGGCTAACATCAGGGCTTTCAGGCCAAATGGGACCCCGATATCAGAAGTATTTCCAAACGAGGCGATCTTTATCCTTCAGGACAAAGCCTCCTTTTACCTGGTCCGCCTTATTCCTGTTGTTCCGGATCGCTTCCTGGCAATATTCGAATTGGTCGCTTTTAGACCTCAGTTTCAATCAAGCTATCTTAAAGAATTTCAGCGCCTATCTTCAGTGGTTCAGACTGGAGCCGACATCGATTTCTGGGAATTTACTCGGGATACCGATGCCCTAAATAGCTTCTTTTCCCGGACTCATGATGAATACCTCAGTCAACAGCGAGAAGAAAGAGAAAGCCGGACACTTTACTTCCCTTTAAGAAACGAACAAGGGCAGATTCTGGCGACGGTTACCCTGAATTCCCTTCGCCTTCAGCAGAAAATTCTGTCTTCCGGGCAGTGGCCCATCCTTATAGCTTTTATTTTCTTTCTAATTGGCTTTATCCTCTTTCTTATTTGGCTGCTAAAAACGTCAGGAAAATCCGAGGGAACTAAATGGAAATATTGGTGGTTAGCATTTATTAGCTTAATTTTGAGCCGATTTATCCTCCTTAGCTTATCTCGCTTCTCGCCTTTTTCCACTCTGAGAATATTCTCCCCCGAAGCAGCCGGAATACCTGGCCCATTTGGACTGGCTTCTTCGCCAGCTGATATTTTTCTCTCAGCTTTAATTTTATTCCTTTTGATCTTTTTTTTCTTGAAGACCTTATGGCCGCCAAAATCAGGGCTGGAAGTAGAAAAAGATTATCCGACCCGGGAGTCATTAATTTCCTTTAAATTATTAGCTATTGTCTTAATCCCGGTTGCTCTTATAACCGCTCTGGCTTTGATCATCAAAAAAATTGTCCTAAATTCCAACTTAAACCTTCTCAGTTTCAGTTTTTCCCTTTCTCCCTTGCTCATTTATCTGAGCCTTTTTTTATTAGGCCTAAGTTTTATTTGGCCTGTAGCTTACTTAATCAGATTACACTTTTACCCCTGGCGTCAAAATCCTTTTGCCTGGCTAATAATTATTACAACTGGAGCTGCTTTTTTAGTCGTTATCTGGTTAGAGACTAGTCGCTTAAGCTATCTGATGGCTGGAGTGGCTGCTTTCTGGTTATTATTTATTCTGAGTTCAGTTCTGATCATCAAAAGGTCGGAATATATTTTGATTTCCCTGGCTCTCGTTTCTCTATTTCAATTTTTCTTAATTAAAAATTTAACCGAAATTAAGACTCGGGAGCTGACCGAAAATGTCTTGGCTCATTTGGTAACTTCTCAAAAAACCTGGGCCGAAATGACCCTCAGGCAATCTCTGTCCGAGCTTCAAAATCAAAATAGAGATTTGATGGCCTTTTTCCGTCGACCAGAAGATAGCGACTTTGCCCGAACGCTGTGGAATAAGACACTCCTCGCCCGGTTTAACTGGAATTCCTGCCTCTATCTCCAATCGGCTGATCAGAAAGTTTTATCTTCCTTTTCCCTTAACATGCCAGTTTTCCCAGAGCAAACTGATGACCTGCCCTTTTCTCCGACTCCCGTCTTACAGGAATTTTATCTTGAGATTCTCGGTCAAGAAAAGCATTTTTTAATTGCTTACCAGGACTTTAAAGCCGGAGAAGAAAAGCTCGGGCGGCTGACTATCTGGGTAAGTTTAGACCCAGAGCTTTTGCCATTTTTTTATTCGGCCAATCCCTATTTTGAATTGCTCCGTTTAAATACCTTGCCTTCTCTCGAGCACTATCCAATCTATCTGGCCATTTTCGACCAGAAAGGCCAGCCTGTTTTCAATCAGAGAAGGCCGGGCTTTGCCCTCTCACCTGAAATCCGCCGGCAACTCGGTAAAATAAACCCAAAAGTTCCCGGAAAATGGATAAATTTCCAGGTTAATGGAGAAAAATTAAAAGGCTTTTTCTTTACTCAAGAAGACAGTAACCTGTACTTGCTTTACCAGCTAACCGATTCCTGGCGGCAAACCTTAATTGCCTTCCTGAAACTATTTTTTATTTATGCTATTTTCCTGGCGCTTCTGTTCTCTCCGATTCTCTTTAAAAGAAAAGAAATCAAGGTCTTCTCTCGCTCATTTTCAGTTAGAGTATATATCGCTTTTTTCACTGTCGCTCTGGTCCCTTTGTTCTTTTTTATTTTCTTCACTCAGACGATGGTGGAAAGAATATTTTCCAACCGCTTTGTTCAGGAAGCTACCGACCGGGCTTATTTTGCTCGGAGCATTCTTCAGGATTTTATTAGTCTGCAGGAACAAAGCCAGAGCAAGCCGGTCCGGCCTGAGGATCTGGTCTTCTGGATAAGCAGTACTCTACGGACCGATGTCAATCTGTTTAAAAATGGTGTTTTCCTGGCTTCCAACCGAGTAGAATTTTTCGAAACCGGTCTCCTCCCGGAGCTACTGGATGGCGAGGTCTATTTCAAAATAATCTACCAGAACCAACCTCTGGTAGTCAGCCGGAAGGACTTTGGCAAATATTCCTATGAAACTTTAACTGTCCCCTACCGCTACCAGCAGGATGTTTATTTTCTTCACCTTCCTTTTCCTTTCGAGCGCCAAGAAATTCTCGGAGCCACCCGGGAGCTTTTAGAATTTTTCATCTTCACTTCAGTTTTCTTTATAGTATTGATAGCTTTCTTCGCCCAAACCATTAAGAAAATGATCGTTGTCCCCATTAAAAAACTCATTCACGCCACGAACGAGATCAGCTTGGGCAATCTGGATGTCAGAATTGAACACCCCTCTCAAGATGAGTTGAAAAGCCTGGTAGATGGATTTAATACCATGGTGGAAAATCTTAAAGCCCATGAAAAAGAGCTGGCTCAGCTGAGTCAGCAGGTCGCCTGGACCGAAATGGCCAGAAAGGTGGCTCATGAAATAAAGAATCCCTTGACCCCGATTCAATTATCGGCCGAGCATATTATCAAAGTCTATGAAGACCGGCATCCCGATTTTGACCGCATTCTCAGAGAGTCAATTTCCTATATTATTTCTGAGGTAGAAAATCTCAGGCGAATTGCTCAAGAATTTATGACCATTGCCCGTCAATCAGGAACCATCAGAGAAAATTTTGACCTGAAAGCCGTAATCCAAGAGCTAATTTATCCTTATGAACAAACATTAATTGATAGAATTTCTTTCCAATTCAAAGCTAAGGGCTCGAATTTCACCATGATTGGAGACAGGGAAAAAATAAAAATTTCTATTCGGAACCTTTTAATCAACGCCATTGAGGCGATAAAAACCAGAGGAAAAATAGAAATCAATCTGGAGGAAAAGGAAAAAGAAATTGTAGTGGAAATAATAGATAATGGCGGCGGAATACCACCAGAAATTTTGAGCCGAATTTTCGAGCCCTATTTTTCGACCAAGGAAAAAGGCACCGGCCTGGGCCTGGCTATCTGCCAGAGAATTGTGGAAGAGCATCATGGAACTATCTTTCTCGAAAGCCAGTTAGGAAAGGGAACTAAAGTAGCTCTAATTTTTCCAAAAAATGAATCGGGAAGGGTCGAACCGAATTTAAATTAATTACAATAATAAATCATTCCGGCTAAAATTTATCCATTTCCAATTTTTAAATTTAAGGCCAGCCAATAAAAGCATCAAGCGAATGGTGGATAAAATTTAAGCTTTATGGCAGAATATAAAAAATAAGGATGGAAAAATGAAAATTCTGGTTACTTATTACAGTCTAACAGGTAATACCCGGCTGATAGCTGAAGCTATCTATGAAGTCCTGCCCCAGCCAAAATCTTTGCTTTCTCTTTCGGAAGTAAATTCAGTGGAAAATTATGAGCTGATTTTTATCGGATTCCCTGTCCATTCTCATAGCGTCCCTTACCAGGTCGAGCGCTTTCTGAAAAACCTTCCAGTCGGCAAGAAAATCGCTTTCTTTTTTACTCATGGCTCGATACCAGGGACCAGACTATCTCGGGAAGCACTGGAACAAGCGATGGTCCTGGCTGGCAAAGAAAAAATACTGGGGACTTTTTCCTGTCGGGGAAAAGTTTCACCCGAAGCCCTGGAGACCTTAGGAAAATCGCCTGAACATGAGCTCTGGGCCGAAATGGCGGTAACTGCCTCTTCGCACCCGGACGAGCATGATTTGCAGGATGCCAGAACCTTTGGCCGCTGGATTCTTTCCTTAGCCCATCAATAGCCAGTTCTTATCTTTATAGATGCCCGTTTCTACATATGCCTGATTCTTTCAAAGCCAGAAAGGCCCATAATTTCTAATTTTTCTCCCAGTTCTTTCTCTACCTGGTCAAGAAGCAAGTTTAATCCCAAAGTGTCACTGGCTATATGCCCGGCTACGATAATATTCAAATTAGCTTTCTTGGCCATTTCCAAAGCTTCTTCGCTGAAATGCATTCCTACCAAAGTGCTGAGGCCAGCGGCCGCCTGTTTTTCAAAAATATCTTTGGAGCCTTCAGTTCCACCGGTCATATCTACATAAATTTTCCCCGCCCGGCTGTCTTCTGAACCAGATAAGATTTTAGGGCAGATTCCCAAGCGGATTGACTTTTGGTACTCGGGAATTTCTTCCAGCAAGTTGATAATTTCCTTCAACCGGAAAGGCTTCTTTTTTTCAAAGAGCTCAGTTAAATAACGGGTAACACAATTATCAGCTGGAGTATGAAGGCAGATGAAAGGAAGGTTAAGCACCCTGGCCGCATCTACCGCCCGGTGGTGATTAATCGGGAGCAATCTTCTTTCCACTTCGCCAATTCTTTTTTCCATTAACTGTTCGGCCACACTGGGAGTTACTCCGGCTTCAGTTAGAAGATCTATTTGAAGTTTCATGACCTGGTAAAGCTGGGCCAGCGCTCGGCCCTCAGGATGATGGGAAATAACCAGGTCAATCTTCTCGGAGGAACTTAAATTCAGGACATAAGTTAATAAAATCTCCCCCACCTCCATATCTATCCCGGCAACGGCTCTTTTGATTTCTGTTTCCAGGTCGCCATTCAAAACCCGGCTATCAGCGTACGGATTAAAAAGGCGATCGAGGTCAAATTTTTCTTTTTCCTTTTCCGAAAGCTTTCCGTATTTTTCTTTTTCTTCTTTGAGCAGCCTTTCAATTTCCTCCTTAGGGCGGAGATCATTTTTTAAGCCAATCTCGATAGCTTGATGATATAAATCTTTAAGCTTCATTTTACCTCCTTTTTGCCGGCTTAATTGGCCGATGAATTTGCCTATAAAAGGCCCAGGCCCTGGAAGCTAATTTTAATCCTTGTCGGCTAAGCCTGGCAACTTGATAGGGATAATCAGAAGAGGAAATAGTCAGTAGCCGGCTCAAATAATATTTAATCTTTTGATTTTCGGCTAAAACAACCGAAGCTTCTTTCTCCAACTGGGATGATTTAATTCCGTCTGGCCTCAAATAAATGAAATCCAGCCAGACAGCCTGACTCCAGCCGCAGAAACAACCCGTTAGAATGGCAAAAAAATCTGCCAGCAGATTCTTGGCCAGGGCTTTTTCTATGGAGAAAACGGGCAATTCCAGATGAATAGAATTAGCTTTTCCAATCTCAGCTATTAAGGGCCTTAACGGGAATATTCCGGGTGCAGCGGGAGGATTTAATAAATGCCAGTGGTCTTTATTTAAAAGAAAATAATTTATGTTCTTAACCTCGGCTGCGGTTTGATTTTTAAATTCAGGCACCAGAACAGCTTTAGCTTCGATCAACGGAAAAATCAGAAACCGTGGAGACGTTTTCCTTTCTAAAAAATATTTTTTTACTGGCAAAATATCTGACGAAAAAAGAGACTCAAAAATAAAGCCGGGAGGCAGGAAAAGATGGCTTCCCCAGGAAAAATCAAAACTGGAATTAGATTCTGGACCTGATAGCCAGCTCAAGAATTCTTCTTTTTTATATCCAGCCAAAATTAAAATTCTGGAAAAAAGATAGAAATGAACCGCCAGCTTTAAAGCTAAGGAGGGAAAACAGGCAGCCAGCTGGTTCAGAAGGTATAGGCCCAGGCGAAAATCCTTTTTCTGCCTTGGAACCATCCAGGAGATTATCTCTTTACCAACTTCCTCCCTCAGGAGCTTTAAAACTTCCTTTTCTTCTCCTGGGATAAGATGATTTGAGCCCAGAAGCTTACTTTCAGGCTGCTTAGTTTCCCAACGGGAAATCAATCGGCTGATTATCTCTCCAGTTAATTTTTCTTCTGGTGATAAAAAATATTCCATATCTCTATAGAATATAGCGGTTAGCACCACCTGACGCAAGACGATTGTTTTAGTCAGCAGTTTTCTTAGAGAAAAACCCCTTTTTGTTGACAGTCAAGCAGATATCCGATAAATTTTAATAGTGCTGGCGAGAATTATTCTATTAGCTATTGTCTTTTATCTGTTATATCGGGTGGTTCGCTTTTTTCAATCAATTGGAGAAAAAAATCCTAAAAGACATTCTAATAGCGTTTCACCGCCAAAAAAGATGATGGTTAAAGACGAGGTTTGTAATACCTACCTCCCGGAAGATGAAGCCATCAAAGAAATAATCGACGGTCAGGTTCATTATTTCTGTTCGGAAGAATGCCGAAAAAAATTCAAGCACCTCAAGGCTCATAAATCCTGAGGCCGATTATTCCAGCCCTAATAACCAGAAAATTTTATCGAGAAATCAACAAATTCATCCCGGAAGTCTTCCCAGAAAAGTTCTACCTGTTCCACCCGGGCCAAGCGGGGACCTTTCTTTAGTTCACTTAAAAATTGTTCCAGAACTTCCTTTTCCCCTTCGGCCACCACTTCTACCCGGCCGTCATAAAGATTGCGAACCCAGCCTTTCACCCCGAGCATGTTAGCCACATGCTGAGCAAAGAAGCGGAAAGCTACTCCCTGAACGCGACCGGCGAGAAAAGCGTGAAACCTGGCTTTCATCTTTAAAATTTTAGCATTTTTTTATCTTCTGTAAAAAATGATCAAATTTAAGTTAAAATATAAAGATGAAAAAAGCTCTGCTGACTATAGCCGGTTTTGATCCTTCTTCCGGAGCAGGCGCAACTCTGGATCTTAAAGTCTTTCATCGGCTCGGCTTTTATGGCCTGGCTGTTCTAACGGCGGTTACGGTTCAAAATTCTTACCGGGTATTTGGCTTAAAGGTCCTTCCTCCGGATTTAGTGAGGCAGCAATATCAGAAATTACAGGCTGATTTTAATTTTAGCGGCTTAAAAATCGGATTGATTGGTCGCCGGGCCAACATAAGAGTAATTGAAGAAATAATTTCTGAAAATCAAAACCGGCCGGTAGTTGTAGATCCAGTTTTTCGTTCTTCCTCTGGATACTGGCTACTGGAAAAAGAATCAATTAAGAAATATCTTCGAGCCTTATCGGGCAAAATAACCCTTCTCACTCCGAACCTGGAAGAAGCTTCTCTCCTCCTGGGTCAGAAAATTAAAACGGCCAACGACATGGAGGAAGCAGTCATAAATCTGAGCCAGCTCAGCTGCTCAGCTTGTCTGATCAAAGGTGGACATCTGCCAGGTAGAGCCTTGGATATTCTTTATGATGGCCGGAATCTCTTTCACTTTGAAAAAGAAAAACTTAAAGTTAAAGTGCACGGAACAGGCTGTTTTTTATCTTCGGCCATTCTGGGCTTTTTAGTCATAGGCTTGGACCTTCAGCGGTCCTGTGAAAAAGCCTCCAGCCTTATTCACCAGTATCTTAAATCACCGCTGAAAATCAGTCGGGGCCGATTGTTTGATATCTAACTATTTCAGTTTAGCTATCTATCGACAAAAAACAAGTTTAGAACTTCATTTTCGGGGGAGTAATTTCATAGTTTTATTCTTGACTTTTTCTAAAGCTTCATCAGAAAAAGCCAGTGGATGATAAAGGCTATTTAAATAAAGAGGGATTTGATCCTGATAATAAGGACTCAGATAGTGACCACTTTCTCCAGAAGTAATTACCTCCAAGGAATTATCCAGATCAGATAGGTCAATAATTAGGCGGGTGGAAGCCCCTCCGATAGTCTTCCAGCCACCGCAACTGAAACTGGCTCTGATGGTAGTTTCATCACCAATCATCGGGTATTCTCCGCAGTTGAAAAAGCCAAGATACCATTTCTGCCCGAGAACATGCTGGTATTTCAGGTGGTGAAGACTGGCCCAGTTCCATTTTTCTCTATTCCGGCTGACTTCTTTACTGAGGTACTTAACTGCTTCCAGAAGAGCCTGTCTCATTATCTCGTTTCTATCTTCTTTTTGTTCGGTGTCTTTATTATCGAACCAGGGAGAATCAGGCTGATCCAGAATTCTTTCCAGACCAGCTAACTTCACTCTGAAATATTCAGAAGCCTCCTCAAAATCGCTTTGTAGCTCATCTTTAAAAGTTAATTCTTCGAGCTTTTTCCAGAATACCTCAAAAAGAGCTGGAGCTAACCCTTCCCCTATTTCTCCTGGCCACTGAATAAGAATTTTCCTGGCTTCTTCTGCCTCTGGGTCATTAAATTTAATCTGGCTCAAAATTTTCTGAACCCTTTCTGTTCTTTTGGAGAAGATGTCATTCTGGATCTTAATAAAAGAATTGAGATTCAATTTTTTCTCTGCCTTGATCAATTCTTCTATCCGATCCTTTCTGTAAGGGGCCAACCAGCCATAGCCCAAGTAGTACTTATAGCCATAGGGGACAATAGAACTATTGGCAGTAATTATGTATCCCTTTTCCGGATTAAGGAAATTGGGTTTTTCTTCTTCTTCAATATAACCTGACCAAAAGCAATCATCTTTCCACCCCGGATAGGGATAAACAGCAATTTCTTTTTTCCTGATAGGAATCTTTCCAGAAAGATAATAACCTATATTGCCAGCCGAATCAGCGTAGACAAAATTTTGGGAAGGATTTTCAAACAGCTTCACCCCCTGACAGAATTCCATCCAGTTATTTGCTTTATTTATTTTATAAAGTCCTTCTAAAGTTTTATCGCCGCTGTAAATAGTCCAGCTCAGAGAAAGGGGCATTTCACTCGAGATCAAAAATGGCGTCAGGATTGGACCATCTTCTGTCCGGAGAATGTCCATTGTCTGGTGGTCCTTTCTGCCTCTAATATTTACTACTTCTGTCCTGACACTCAGAGGTTTCCATTCTCCCCTCCGGAGATAGGTCTTATTATCCCAGTCAATCTTTTCCACATATAAATCCTGGACATCCACATAAGAATTGGTGACCCCCCAGGCGATATTATCGTTGTGGCCTATAATTATTAACGGAACACCCGGAATAGTAACTCCAGCCACCTTGAAATCAGGGCAGCTTAGACTCATTTCCATCCAGATTGGTGGGACCGAAATTGCTAAATGCGGGTCATTAGCCAGAAGAGGCTTGCCCGTTTCTGTCAGGTTCCCTGAAACCACCCAATTATTGCTTCCTTGAAAAACTGCCGGCCAGAGCTGGCCCATTTCCAGAATATCGATTCGAAATGAATCATCAGGCAAAAAGTTCACACCTTCTTCCATTATTTCCAGAGCTCTTGCTCCTAATCTTTTAGTCAGCTTATATCGGATAATTTCCGAGTTCAGGTCAACCGCCAGGTTCAAAGCCAGAACCTGTTTGATGGCCAGGCTGTCCTGGATTTTCCAGGGTTCAGGTCTTATTCTCAATAAGATAAACTCCGGTGGCCAATTCCATTTTTTCCGGGAGCTTATCCAGGCATTAACTCCCCGGGCATAAGCCCCGGCCAGCGCCTTCATTTCCTCCGACATTTGGCGATAATCATTCTCAATAGCCACTGGTAAGCCAAGAACCCGGCTTTTGATGTCTTGGTTTAAAGCTTTCTCCCCCAGAATTTCTGCTAAACGCCCCTGCCCCGCCCGTCGCAGAAGTTCCATCTGCCACATCCGCTCCTGAGCTTGAATATAACCTGTAGCCATAAATAAATCTTGCTCACTTTCAGCTCTGATATGGGGTTGACCCCATCTGTCCCAAGTCACAGTCACTTCATTTTGCAAGCCATCAATTTTTATGGTTTTATCTTCAGAAGGTAGCGAACATCTAAAAATAATATAAAGGGCCAGAATGAGACCGACCAGGATAAATAGGAGAATTAAAAAAACATATTTTAAAAAATTCAGGCGCTTCATAGTCTTCTCCTTACCCCCTGCCCAACCATATTATTTACCGGCTGGCTTCTCTTTATCAGGCCGTCGGCCCTTTTTATCAATTCCGGCGGAAATTTAATTCCTAACTTCCTGGCTTGTTCTTCGTTCAAATAAAATCTGATTCGATCAATATACTGAAAGGGTATGCGAGCTGGGCTCTCCCCTTTTATTATTCTGATAATTAATTCTGCCGTCCTGGTCCCTAAGTTTTTATAATCAAATCCCATAGAAGCCAGGGCTCCAAACTCTGCTCCCAGGGTAAAAGCAGAAAAAAGAGGTAAATTACTTTCTTCTGACAACTGCACCACTAAATCAAAATTAGCATTGATAGTGTTATCAGATACCGGGAAAAAGGCATCTATCTTCTCCCTGACTAGGTGCTGAACTGCCTGGACAATATCCTGGGCCCCGCTTATAGGCTGGCTGATTATCTCCAGGCCAAGCTCGCCTCCAGCTTCTTCCATAATCCTCAAATAATATTCAGAATTAATTTCAGAAGGTGTCCAGATCGTGCCTATTTTCTTGGCCTGGGGAAGAATTCTCCTTACCAATTCGATTACCTGCCTGATCGGAGCCGTCGAGCAAACACCTGTTACCCTGGCCTCATGATCAACCGCTGTCCGGCCAGCCCGAACCAGATACGGGTTAGCTACCGAAGCAAAGACTATGGGGACATTAGTCGTATTAATCATAGCCGCCTGCAAAGCCGGAGTGGAAATTGGGACCAATAATTTGCAGCTGCTGGCCAGTCTGGCGGCTTGCCCTGAGAGCAGAGGGACCTGGCCATGAGCCTTTTCCACAATGATATTCAATTTTTGCCCGGACTTTTTCTGATAATCTTCAAGCTGTTGCTTTATCGCTTCGAATACCTCAAGGGACGAAGGCGAATCATAGGCTAAGAGAACACCGATAGAATATCCTCCCGCTTTATTTTCTTTTTTTGCCTGTTCTTTTTTGCAGTCAGCCATTAAAAGCAAAACAGATAAAAAGCCCAAAAATATTATTACTTTGAAAAGACGTTTGAAATTCTGGAAAATTCTCATTTTTTTACCATTTTTTAAGTTATTATTTTCTCCCAGAGTTCTCGGTCGATGTTTCCACCAGAAGCAATCAAGACGGTCTTTTTCCCGGCAAAATTGGCTGGAAAACTAATGAGGCCAGCTAAAGACAGGGCTCCAGCTCCCTCAACTTTTTCCTGCTGATATTTAAATATCAGCTTCATAGCTCTAATTATGGCTTCTTCAGTTACCGTGACCATATCGTCCACATATTCACGAATTAAATCAAAAGTGATGGCTCCTTCCTCAAGACCTCCAGCTACCGCATCGGCGATGGTTGGCTTTTCAGGAAAATCATTTGATAAATAGCCAAGCCTTAGAGAAGACTGAATAAAAGCCGAGTTTTCAGGTTCAACCCCAGTTATTTTTAAGCCTGGTTTTTTCTCTTTTAAGTAGGCAGCTACCCCGGCTATTAAACCGCCCCCGCCAACTGGAACTACCACTTCTTCGACCTCGGGTAAATCTTCCAGTATTTCGAGTCCGCAGGTACCCTGACCGGAAATCACTTCTGGGTCGTTATAAGGCGAAACAAAAACCTGTCCGCTTCTTCGGGCTTCTTTTCTGGCTAAAGCTTCAGCCAATTCGCAAGGGCCATCTACCAGGACGAGCTGGAGACCACTTTTTTCCAGCTTTTGTCTCTTATTCCCGGCAATAGATGAAGGAACATAAAGAGTGAGATTCAGCCTCTCCCGCTGGCAGACAAAAGCGGTGGCCGCTCCATGATTTCCCGTTGAGGCAGCGACCACGCCTCTTTTCCCGCCTTCGGACAGATTCGACAGGATTTTATTGGTTGCCCCTCTTATTTTAAATGAGCCTGTCGGTTGATGATTTTCCCATTTGAAATAAACCTCTGCTCCATAATTAGCCGAAATAGCCGGGGCGAAAGTTAATTCAGTATGGCTGGCATATGCTCTTATTCTGACTCTGGCTTCTTCAATTGACCTAGCTTCAATATTTTTCATTCTTACCCCAATTAATCAGTTTTTACATTTTTTATTTCAAAATTTTTAAATAACATTTTCCCGTCTAGCTATTTTCCTTCTTTATTTTTAGCCAGCAGGTTTATCAATAACTTCAATTGAAAACATTATAATCCTTGGAATTGAGTTTCTCTCTCCTTTTTGACCTGACCAAACTAATCCAGAATGTATTTTAAAAAGCCATATAACATATAACACATTCATAAAATTTGACTCAAGCCTTATCTTAATTTATAGTTTAGAAGTAATTTTTTGATAAGTTGATAAAATTTCCTGTGGACATAAATTAATATGGTTAGGCAAAAAAAGATGCCCGCTCACGACCAAGAACTTAAATTTAAAGGCTATTTACAGGTTTATACTGGCGAAGGCAAGGGAAAAACAACCGCCGCTCTGGGTCTGGCTTTCAGGGCTGCCGGAAGGGGCTTTAAAACTTACTTTGGACAGTTTCTAAAAGGTCAGCCAACTGGAGAAATTATGTCAGCTAAGAAACTGGCTCCTCTAATTAAAATTGAGCAATTTGGCCGAAAAAAATTTATTAAAGTCACCGAAAATTTTGAAGAGGAAGACTATAAACTGGCGGCTGAAGGTTTGGAAAAATGCCTCGAAGCGATGTTGAGTGGAGAATACCAGATTATTGTCCTCGATGAAATCAATGTCGCTATGAATCTTGGGCTGCTTTCAGAAGACCAGGTTCATAAATTCCTGGATAAAAAGCCAGATGAGGTGGAGGTGGTGCTGACGGGAAGATATGCTCCTGAGTCAATCATAGAACGAGCTGACCTGGTAACCGAAATGGTCTGCCGCAAGCATTATTACAATAAGGGCGTCCAGGCCAGAAAAGGAATTGAAAAATAAATTTTAACCAATAAGCGTTTTAACCGCTAAAAATTGAAAAATAAGAAATTTCCCAAAAAGCATTTATAATTACCCCAATATGATTTATGCCAACTGGTCATTATTCTCATTATCCTAATTGGGGGCGATTTTAAAAAGTTCTTAGTCTTGTTTATTTGAGATTCACCTGGCTCACCCAATTCAAATAGGGTTATAAAATCAAAGGCCAATTTTGTCTTAACCAACCTTTAATTCTTTATTTTCTTCTAAATTTTTCTTGGTTTTATATAAAACATCGAAAACAAGGAACCAATTCTTGGCTCAATTGTAATCCTGGGTCTGTCATCCTCAGATTTTCTTTTTAATATCATTTTGTTCTGATCAAATTAAAACGCCGAATGTCTCTAAAATCTTTAAGCCCTAATAAAATTTTTATTTCCCAAAAAAAGCTTTTATTTCCGGGCAAAATCCATTATCTTTATCTTCTCAGGCGAAAGTTAAATTAATGAACGTTACCCAGGAAAGATTTCAGCAACTGGTCCAGGAGGCTCTGGCCCAGATACCAAGAAAGTATGTTCAACAGATAAAAAATGTGGCTATCCTGGTAGAAGATTTTCCCCCTCCGGGTCAGAATCTACTCGGGCTTTATCACGGTGTGCCGCTAAGTCAACGTGGTTCTTATTATGGTAATGTGCCTCCTGATGTCATTGTGCTTTACAAGCAACCGATTGAAAGCCTTTGCTCGACAGAGGAAGAGCTTAAAGAAAAAATAGCCGAGGTTCTGTTTCATGAGATAGGTCATTATTTCGGGATGGATGAAAGAAGGCTCAGGGAAATCGAAGCCTACAGAATGGCCAAGAAAAAAGGCCTTAAACTTAAAGCGAATAAAAAATTGTCCTAAAATAAAAAAGATTGATAATTTCGATAAATCATGGAGGAATAAAGTGATGGAAAAAAGATTTAAAGGAGTCTTTGCTCCTCTAACGACGCCGTTCATCAATGGGCAAATAGCTGCGGATAAACTAAGGGATAATATTGAGAAATTCAACCGCACGGGCTTGGCTGGCTATATCATCATGGGCTCTACCGGCGAAGCGCCGTTCGTGGATGATGAGGAAGCAGAACTCCTGGTCAGAGAAGCCACAAGGGCAGCCAGCCCTGAAAAAATTGTAATTGCCGGAACTGGCCGCGATTCAGCCGAATGGACCATCAAATTAACCAACCGTTTGGCTGAGGCGGGCGCGCAGGCGGCTCTGATTAAACCACCCTATTATTATAAGAGCCGAATGAATTATGAAGCTCTTAAGGCCTATTATTCGGAAGTGGCGGACCGGGTAAAAATACCGGTCATTATGTACAATATCCCTCAAAATACCCAGATCTGGCTACCGCTGGAGTTAGTAATTGAGCTGGCAAAACATCAGAATATTATTGGGTTAAAGGAAAGCGGTGGAAGCTTAGCTTATCTTAGCGAAGTAGTAAGCAAAGTCTCGGCTGATTTCCATTATTTCACTGGTTCAGCCAGCATACTTTATTCTGCCCTGGACATGGGAGCTTGTGGAGCCATCCTGGCGCTGGCTAATGTGGCGCCTGAGCTCTGCGTTAAGCTGTATGAGTTGTTTGCAGCCGGCAAGAAGGAAGAAGCTAAGGAACTCCAGTATAAATTAATTCCGCTGAATCGAGCCTTGACTGAAACCTATGGCATTGCTGCTGTTAAGTACGCCCTGGACCGCCGCGGGTATTACGGCGGCCCCGGCCGCTCTCCCCTACTTCCTCTTGAAAGTAAAGCTCAAATTGAAATAAATAATTACTTAACAGAATTAAACCTGCTCAAATAAATTATATTGCCCTGCAGGAATAAGTAAACCCGAGGCAATAACAGAATCAGCATTCAATTAAATTTTATCGTGAGGCACTGTTTTTTCTTTATCCTCTATTCATGATGCATCCAGCAAGAAGTGCTCTGGCTTGCTCGCATTTCTGAGCCTCCCGATAATACAAAAGAGAAAGACGAAGGATTTCAACAAAATATTCCTCAGAAAGTGCAATAGACGACATTTTTTACCACCCGGATCGAATTTTATAAATCCGGCAGCCCCCAATCCGAATACCTGTTGTCCAACCAGAGGCGGGCGTTCAGCGGGTCAAAAATTAAGGGAATAAGCCAAGACGAACGTAGCCGTCCATTGAACCAAAAACAATCAGGGTGGAGCTGCCCGGAGGGATATTACCCATAAAAGGCATTACTACCAAGTTTTTTAGCATTTGAATGTCTAATTAGTTGATAATCATAAATAAGCGGAGACGAAGAGTGAATATGAGTCGTCGAAAATGGTTAATAAGCATCATCGTCATAACCTTTTTGGGAAAAGTGCTCTTGCTGTCTTCTTTCATTGACTCAAGTTCCCCACAGGCAAACCCTTTGCCGATTTCAGAGCTTCCCTACTCTATTGTATCAACCGGTCAAACAGAGTGCTTCGACGATAATGGGAGGGTGATCCCGCCACCGAAACCCGGAGAAATGTTCTACGGTCAAGATGCTCAGATCCCACAGCGAAAACCGGCCTATCGCAATAACGGGGATGGAACAATCACCGATTTGAACACTGGCTTGATGTGGACTCGTGACCCCGGTTCAAAAAAGACATATAAAGAGGCTATAGCCGATGCTCGTCAATGTCGAGTAGGCGGATATGATGACTGGCGATTGCCAACCGTGAAAGAACTTTACTCGCTCATCCTGTTCAGCGGAATCGAACCGAGACCTCAGAGCCAATCGTCGGCCGGCGCACGTCCCTTCATTGACACGAACTATTTTGCCTTCGGCTATGGTCAACTCGATCGCGGCGAACGAATTATTGACGCTCAATTTGCCACTGCAACCCTTTATACTGGACGAACCATGGATGGAGACTCATTAATGTTCGGGGTGAACTTCGCTGACGGAAGGATTAAAGCCTACCCCACCAGAGGGAAGACCTTCTATGTGCTTTATGTCCGGGGAAACCCAAATTACGGGAAAAACGACTTTCACGATAATGGCGACGGAACAATCACGGACCGGGCAACTGGGTTGATGTGGATGAAGTATGACAGCGGTCATTTGAAGGCTGGTCCGCGTAAGGATGGCAGGATGACATGGCGGGAAGCACTTGAATGGGCTACAAATCTGACTTACGCTGGCTATTCCGACTGGAGACTCCCAACCGCCAAAGAATTGCAGAGCATTGTTGACTACACGCGAAGCCCAGACGCCACCGGCTCTCCGGCAATTGACCCCGTGTTTGAAGTTACTGAAATTGTCAATGAACGCCGCGAAAAGGACTATCCCTACTACTGGACGAGCACGACCCTTGTTGGCCCCGGCGGTGGACGGGAGGCAGTTTACATCGCCTTCGGGCGAGGGTTAGGGTGGCTCTTGAACCCAGCTAATGGTCGGAGGGCTTTGGTGGACATTCACGGCGCTGGGTGTCAGAGGAGTGACCCGAAGAATGGAGACCCGAGGCAATATCCCTTCGGCAGAGGTCCTCAGGGCGATGTCGTTCGGATTTATAATTTCGTCCGTTGTGTGCGCAATATCAAAACTGATTCGGAGGCAAAAATTAGCTCAGAGAATTCCAAGAAAGATAAGGATCTCATTAATAGCGCCTCCCGCTTGTTGTCGGCCAGCCAAACTATCCTACAAAAAGGAAGCGCTGAACCGGAGCCAGGTGGATTTCCCCAGAGCAAAGGCCTAACCCCCAGACAAGGTATGCCTGGCGGTCGCGTGGGAGAAAATTTGCCGAGGCAGTTTCGTCCTGGCGCTGAGTTCAGCATCGTCGTCCTCGGTTCAGGTTCACCTCAATTCAATCCAGAACGATCGGGGCCATCAGCGCTGATCCAGTATCGCGAGCAATATTTTCTTGTGGATATGGGCAACGGCACACAGGCCAGACTCTATGAATTGGGGGTTTCGTTGCGGGACATTGCCGCGATTCTGCTGACGCATCATCACCTCGATCACAATGAGGAGTTCATTCCTATCTTGATTTATCGGCTCCTTCGCGGAGGGAAGGTGAATATCATCGGTCCGCCGGGGACAGAAAAATTTGTTAGTTTCGCTCTCCAATTCTACGCCGAAGACATGGCTTACAGGATGAAGCGCAGAGGCCGGATGCTGACGGACACATTCGAGCCCAACATTCGTGAAGTCAAAGGAGGCGAAGGTTTCCGTCTTGGGGACATGAAGGTCACAACGGCAAAGGTAAACCATACCATCTACACGGTCGCCTATAGATTCGAAGCTAACGGACAATCCATCATAATTTCTGGTGATACTGCCTATTCTGATAGTCTCATAGAACTGGCGCGTGGTGCTGACATTCTTGTTCTCGACTCGGGTGAGTCAATTATTCGCTACGAGAACGGTGGCCAACCAGGTCGTAGAGCCGCCCAGCAAAATCAAGCCCACCCCACTTTACAAGACGTTTGCACCATGGCTGAGAAATCTGGTGCGAAGAAAATCGTCCTGACCCATATTCCCCCGGGTGAAGTGGACGAAGCATCAACAATAAAAACCATTAATAAATGTTACCACGGGCAAGTAATTGTTGCTTGCGATCTTCAGGAGATCACACCGGCAAAAAAGTGAGTGGGTAGTAGTTTGAGAGCTGCATACGAATTATTCATTCGCCATGTTTACATGGAAGATCATCAGAAGACAACAATTCAGACAGATCGGGATTCAGATTGGGTTCAGATTGAGGTCGGAGGAGATTGGGGGAGGAGATTGGGGTCGGACCATAACAATTACTTAATAATATGCAAGTTAAGCCAACAAATCGGAAATTAAAACACGCTTAGAACTAATTTTTGTGAGCATAGAAAAATCGTTTTAGTTAATCGGAGTTACAGATTCCTCTCCAGTCGACAAACCAGGCCAGTGTCTAATTGACCCATCTTTCAGATATTGCTATATTGACATTATAAAATTAATAGGAGGGGAGAAATCATGCCTGATAAAATTGAAAAACAATCCGAAAGGGAAAATGAAGTCCGGCAGACTGTTTTTGTCAATCAGTTCACCAACGGCATCCTTGATCCTTCAAAGTCCATGCTGGGACCGGTTAAAGATGGAGGTCATATTGTGGCCAACACTTCTCCTGGTTGCTGGGGCCCGATGATAACTCCAGAGATTCGCGGCGGGCATGAGGTGACCGTTCCGGTAGGCGTAGAAGGGGCAGAACCCGGAGATGCAATTGCCATTTATATCGAAGACATTACCGTAACTTCTCTGGCCACTGCTTCCGGAAATGACCAGGTAGTTGAAGGCAGGTTCCTCGGTGATCCTTACGTGGCGGGAAAATGTCCCCAGTGTGGTACCCTTTATCCCAGAACAGTGGTAAAAGGAATAGGTCCGAAAGCTATCCGCTGTGCCAACTGCGGAGCCGAGGCCTCTCCCTTTATCATGGCCCACGGCTACACTATCGCTTTTGACCACGAAGGCGGTGTGGGAGTGACCTTAACCAGGGAAGCCGCCGAAAAAATCGCTCAGAAGGCCAGGGAATATGCTGCTCTTCCTGACAATTCTATCCAGAATTCTGTCCTTGTACTCGCTCCTCATGATTTAGTTGGAGTGGTTGCCAGATTAAGACCATTTCTGGGACAGCTGGGCACCACACCTGCTATGCCCATGCCTGACTCCCACAATGCCGGAGATTTCGGAGTTTTCCTGGTTGATGCTCCCCATGAATACGGAATTAAAGAAGAACAGCTCATAAACCGCAGCGACGGGCACATGGACATCAGCGACGTAAGAGAAGGGGCCATTCTGCTCTGTCCAGTAAAAGTCCAGGGTGGCGGAGTTTATGTCGGCGACATGCATGCTCTTCAGGGTGATGGCGAGATTGCCGGGCATACCTGCGATGTTTCCGGAACTGTTACTTTAAAAGTCACTCTGCTTAAAAACATTAATGTGGAAGGCCCGGTGCTTCTACCCCGACCTGATGACCTTCCTTACCTGGCCCGACCTCTTTCTCTTGAAGAAAAAGAAAAAGCCATCAAGCTGGCCAGGCAGTTTGGAATGAAACAAATAGAAAAATCTCTGCCGGTTTCCGTCATCGGAACA
>PNJE01000101.1 GCA_002877915.1 Candidatus Aminicenantota bacterium | reverse complement strand
GGCTTTTTTCGCCGCCAGAAAGAATCTTGACGGGTTTAAGGGCCTCATCTCCTTCAAACATCAAGGCGCCAGCAATTTGGCGGATTCGGGCGGGCTCAAGTTGTGGATTAGCGGCGGCCAACTCCTCCAGGACGTTATTCTCATTATTCATCTCCTCGGCATAGCTTTGCTCATAGTAGCCAATAGCCACCGATTTCGGCCTAGAGACCTCGCCTGACTGAGGTTGCAGAACGCCGGACATAAGCTTCAGCAAGGTAGTTTTACCTCGCCCATTTGGACCGATAACCATTACCCTATCCCGGGCCCCAATATGAAGGCTGAAATTTTTGATAAGAGGTTTTTCCGCAGTGTAGGCAAAGCTGACCCCATCGAGGCTCAGAGCATATTTATGATGAAATGGTTTTTCCTGAAAAGAAAACTCCATATTCTTTATCTTTTCCAGTTTTTCCCGTTTTTCCATTTTCTCTAAGTACTTGAGCCGAGATTGAACCAGACCAGCTAAGCGAGCTTTCGCCCGAAAGCGATTGATAAAAATTTCCATTTCTTTGCGCTTTCTTTCATCGTTCAGCCGGGTTTTTTCATAAACTTCTTCTTCCAGGGCAATCTGGTTATAATATTTTTCGGTATTTCCTTCTATCTTGCGGACTTTCTGGCGATGCAGGCCGAGAATGTGGGTAGCCACCCGATCCATAAACCTGCGATCATGGGTAATAATCATCAGCTCTCCCCTCCACCCAAGCAGAAATTTTTCCAGCCAGCGAATCGAGGTAATATCTAAATAATTATTCGGCTCATCCAGAAGGAGCATATCGTAATCACCAATTAAAAGCCGAGCCAGGCTGAGCCGCACCTGATAACCGCCAGAAAGCTCGCCGGGCCGTTTGTCAAAATCTTCAAAAGTGAAGCCCAGTCCAAGCAGAACCTTCTCTACCCGCCAGAGCTGATCCTTTTCGGGATTATGAAGGCCGCGGGAAGCCTCCTCCAAAACGGTGGAAGATTTGAAATCTGGTTCTTGTTCCAGATATCCAAGGCGATAATTTTTAGGAATAATTACCCGGCCTTCATCCGGTTGTTCCAGGCCAACAATCAAGCGAAAAAGGGTTGATTTCCCATGCCCGTTTTTGCCAACTATTCCTACCCTCTCGCCCGGGTTTACTTTAAAACTAATTTTTTCAAAAAGGACCTGCTGGGCAAACCTTTTGGATAAATTTTCAATTGCAATCATTCTGCTAACCTGCCTTGGCGAATTTAAATTTATGGTCAGGGTCCATAGATTTTTTCATTTTCCTAATAAGGCCACACCCAAAAAATTGTGGGCAGGGCCTTCAGCGGATAAAAAACTGACTTCTAAATTTAGTTTTATATCATATCACCTTTAAACTAATTTTTTTACTGTCTGAGGGAGACTTTCTTTTATCCACCTGTTAATTAGCTGAAGTTAAAGGTGAAATTTTAAAGATCATTCTTATTTCACTTGAAATTAGAGGTTATTTTGAAGTAATAATATAAGCCGAATCAATTAATTTGAAGGGAAATGCGATGCCGGCCAGGATCCTGGTAGTTGATGACGACCGGGTAACCTCTTCCCTACTTGAGAAATTACTCCAAAAGCAGGGCTTTACAGTCTTTACCGCCGCCGATGGGCAATCTGGCTATGAACTTACCAAGGAGCATAAGCCGGCGCTGGTCATCTGCGACATGTTTCTGCCAAAAGTGCATGGTATCGACCTGTGCAAAAAAATAAAAGAAAACGAAAATTTAAAAAAGACAAAAGTTGTTTTGATTACTGCAGTTTATAAAGGTACGGCTATTGAACAAGATATAAAAAGCTGGGGAGCCGACGGTTATTTCGAAAAGCCAATCAACACTAAAAGGTTGCTTAGCTGGATAGAAGAAAATGTGCCCAAGGAAATTCTCGAATCAAATTCAGATAAAAATGAAATCAAGGTGAACGTTGAATCCATGAACATAGATGAAATAATGAAGAAGCTTGAATCCATGGTCGCCAAGAAGTAAAGGCCGAGATGTTCAGGACGGGGGAATATCTAATCATAAGCCATTCGATGTTGGTTTGAAAAAATAAGGGCCCGAAGAAAACTCCCGGGCCCTTGATAACTCGGGTGCTGTCTTGCTTTATTTTTTTCGGGCGGCTGTAGCCTTATCCTGCTAATTTCGCCGCCGGGTTTCTTCTCTTTATCTCTATTTATCTCCGATATCGTTTATATTATTAAGCTTTACTTAACGGCCAGGCCCATTTCCTCCAGCAAAAAGTGCGCCCCGCTGAATTTTTCGGTTATAAACAGCACATAGCGAATATCCACGCTAATTGAGCGCTGCCATTCGGGGATGATGTAATAGTCGCCGATGACACTTTCATAAGTCATATCGAAGATGATGCCGACTTGTTCTCCTTTGGCGTTTAGGGTTGGGGAGCCAGAATTACCGCCAGTGACATTGGTCGTGTTGAGAAAACAAGCTGGGACATCCTTGAGAATCGGGTCTTCAAACTGGCCGTAATCGTGCTTCTTATAGAGTTCTTTCAGCTTTTCCGGAACGTGGAAAGGAAAGACTCCAGTGTCTTTTTCCAATACGCCAGTCAGGGTCGTTATCGGCTTGTAGATGACCGCGTCGCGCGGGCTGTAACCTTCAATTAGGCCATAGGTGAAGCGAATCGTGCCGTTGGCGTCAGGTGCTAACTTACCTTCTTTCATCTCCAGCAGAGCAGCCTCGTAAACTTTCTTGAGGTCGGCTCTTTCTTGCGACCAGGCTTTGCTCTCCTCGCGGACCACTTTGAGCTCTTTTTCCAGCTCGGCAGCTAAGTTGATAAATGGGTCGTTAAGTTTCATAAGCTCAGCTGGTTTCATTTCCAAAAGCTCAAGCCGTTTCTTCGGGTCGCCGAGGATGGTATTTTTATAGAGATTATCCACATATTCATCAATGGCTTTATCTGACTTCTGGGAAAGAAGAGAACGGAAAGGCACCGGAATCATGTCTGGTGGCAGGTTCATCATCTTCTTGAGCTGATGCTTGAAGAACTCGCGGTCGGTGTTGAAGACATAACCGCGTTCAGCCAGTTGAACCCGCTGTTTGATGTAAGGAAGGTTGCGGTCCTGGTAAGCTGGCTCGCGGTCCTTGTCGGGTTTCTGGCGCTCTAAAACAGTTCGGTAAATGGTGTAAGCCTGGGAAAGAACGGTAGAACCAAAATAGGGACTGATAATGTTGCTCAGCAGCTCGTTTTTAGCGGCATAAGCTTCATAACGTTTCATGAAATCTTCCATCTGGGTGAGAACTTGACCGTATTTTTTCTGGCGCTCAGGCGAAGCGTTAACCCAGGCTAAAAATTCTTTTTCCTGCTCTTTTTTCTTGGCGATCAGGTCGACTTTCTTCATACCTTCTACTTTGCCCTGCATATTTTTCAGCGAGTTATAAAGACCTTTCAGCATCGAGGCATAGCGAATTTCGGTTTCTTTATCACCCTTACTGGCGCCTTCAATGAAGTTAATGATGTCTTGAAACTCAGAGATGCGCCTGACCATGGCGTTGAAATCATACTCGATTTCCACCGCCAGGTTGTTTCGGTAGGTGCGGCCCGGATAGCCCATGACGAAGGTGAAGTCGCCTTCTTTGACGCCCTCGGTCGAAATTTTCAGCCAGACCTTAGGTTTGTAAGGAACATTTTCCGGGCTGTAATCAACCCCAACTCCATCTTTGGAGACATAAGCCCGAAGGAAAGAAAAATCGCAGGTGTGCCGAGGCCAGACCCAGTTATCTACTTCGCCTCCATAATCGCCTATATCCAGGGGCGGGACATAAACTATTCGCACGTCTTTAATCCTCTTAAAACGATATAAATAGTATTGATTGCCGCTGTACATACTGACCACGCTGGCTCGGATGTCTGGTCCGGTTTTTTCGGTCTCGGTTACAATTTCATTGAAAGCTTTTTCGATGGCGTCGTACCTTTGCCGAGGAGTCATTTTCGGCTTGACCTTGGAAAGAACGCGGGCAGTCACTTCTTCGTATCCAAGCAGAATGTCGGCCGTGTAGCCTTGAGCTGGTATTTCTTGTTCGCGGGTCATGGCCAGGAAGCCATCAGTAATATAATCATGTTCCTGGTTAGAAGCCCTCTGAACAGCTCCATAAGCCACATGGTGGTTGGTAAGAATAAGCCCCTCAGAACTGACAAATTCTCCGGTGCCACCGCCCAGATTGACTACGGCATTCATCAGGCCAGTGCCATCTTTCTTGTAAAGGTCATCAGGGTTCATCTTTAGACCGAGCTGCTGCAGGTTGAGCAGGCGCATCTGGTGCGGCATCCACATCCCTTCGTCAGCCTGGACGACAAACGGCACCAGGAGCATCCCAACCAACAGCAAAATACCAGTAATTGCTTTAACCTTATACCTCATGCCAGCCTCCTGAAATATTTTCTTGAATGATTAAAAATTTATTAAAAATTAATCTTAATTTCCAATCATATAAGATAAACCGGATATAACAAGATAATATTCTATTATATTGTTTATTGCAAACTGGAAAATCAATGCATTGCCGGCGGCTTAAATGCAACCCGATAGCCGTTAAATTAAGTTTTAAATTAGAAAAAAATTAAGAGATAGGAAATAATGCCGAGGCCGCTCAAATTTTATGGTCCTAAGCTAATTGAAGAAACAATCAAAGGAAGGAGGAACCCATGGCCAAAAGTCATTGTTCTAAGCCCGGTCATATGAAGCGCTTAGTTTTATCCTATAAGCGTCTGGTTACCAATAAATTAATGCTGTTTCTTTTTTTTTCTGGTAACCTGTTGGTTGGTCTTTCCGTCCTGGGTATCTCCAATCTGTCCAGCGCTCCAGACTAAGAATAAAGGAAAGGTGAATAAGGAAACTATCAAGTTTCCAGTAACAGCAGCTGCCCAGAGGGCAGAGATGTTCTGGAAGGCGTTCAAGGCAGAAGACCGGGCGGCGCTGGAGTCATTTTTCCAGCAGGTCCTGCCGGAGGAAAAGCTACGGGCCCAGCGCCTCCTCGGGCTCAGGCATCAGCTGGGTGGTGAACTCCAGGCACTGTGCCTGCTTACCCCTGGTCCGGAAGAGATATCCATTATCGCCTCCAACGAGAAAAACAACCTCTTCCGCCTGACCCTGGCCTTTGAAAATCAGAGCCGTGGCGGGCTGCAACTGAAGAGTCTAATGGTGGATGAAGCTGGACCAGAAGACCTGGCCCCTCCCCTTCCGGCCATGAGCCTAGCTGGAGCCCTTCAGGGAATGGAAGGAGAAATAGAAAAGGCCGTGCTAGAAGACAGGTTTTCCGGCGTTGTTCTCGTGGCCAGAAATTTTCAGCCGATTTTTTTCAAGGCCTATGGCCTGGCCAGCAAGGAATTTGCCGTGCCTAACCAGCTTGATACCAAGTTTAACTTGGGCTCTATCAACAAAATATTTACCAAAATAGCTATCGCCCAGCTGGCCCAAGAAGCCGTCTTAGCTTAGATGACAAAATCGGCAAGTTCCTTCCTAATTACCCCAACGCTGAAGCCAGGGAAAAAGTGACTATCCGGCCCCTGGTCAACATGACTTCAGGCATCGGCGATTTCTTCGGGCCCGAATTTGAAGCTACACCAAAGAATCTTCTCAGGCATAATCGGGATTACTTGAAGCTATTTGCCTCCAAACCTCTGGCCTTTGAGCCCGGTGCGAAGCAGATGTATTCGAATGATGGGTATATCGTTCTGGGTGAAATAATCAGTGCCGCTTCAAAAATGGATTATTACGATTATGTGAGGGAAAAAATTTTCAAGCCCGCAGGAATGAAGGATTCAGATTGGTTTGAGGCTGATGCCGTTGTGCCAAACGTGGCTGAGGGGTACACAAAAAGGACAGAAGAGCCAGAAGATGCAGCAGGGACAGTACAAAGCAAGGATAAATCTGATAAGCCGTCAACCACAGGTCCAGAAGTAGAAATTAGACCAGGAAACAATAATCAACCAGACGAACCAGGGCCACAGTCTGCAAATCAAGTTGGAAAAGCTTCTCAGCAAAATTTTGAAAGTTATCCACATAATTTTAATGAGACGCCAAATAAATCCCAGGCAAAAATAAATGATATTTCCGGAGCAGAAAACCCAGGTAATCAAAAATCGGAAATTGGAAATCAGCCTCAAAAATTGGAGCCGCCAGCCTGGCACAAGAATATCTATACGCGCCCGGCTCGGGGCAGTGCCGCTGGTGGCGGATACGCCACAGCTGAAGACCTTCTTCGCTTTATTCAGGCTCTTTATGAATGTCGCCTGCTTGACGAACCCTGGACCAACTGGGTCTTCACTGGCCTCGAACCGGAAGAATCAGTTCAGGGCAAGAAAATTGAGGAAAATTTAGGCGGTTTAAATGAAAATATTAAAGGCCGGCCTGACTTAGACAATTCACTTAAAAATAACGATAAAAATACAAAAGCATTACAAGAATATAACAAACCTAAAATTTATGCTTTCTTAAACCAGACACAAACCCAAGATACCAGGGCAGACTTTTCTTACTTATCGCTACCGGAAATACCCCTGCCCGATTTGCCTAAGAATTATCTGAAAATTGAAAGTGCGGTTAATCCAAGTTCAAAAGAAATTTTTAATGGCTCCTCCTATAATTTATCCAAAACAGGCCACCAAACGAGCCAAAGCGAGATTAATTCTCCAAATCGAACTATAGACCGCACTCGCTGGAATTTGGGCCTTGCGGGCGGCGCACCCGGGATCAACGCCACGCTGGAATTTGAGGGTCAGACTGGGTTCACCATCATTGTGCTGTCCAACTACGACCCGCCGTCTGCTACTCAAGTTGGCAAGCTGGTTAGAAGATATTTTCAAGCGGCGAAAAAATAAAAACATAAAGAAAACCGGATTTGACCCATATCAATTTAGTCAGGTTTAGTCCAATTAAGACAGATGTTTGTTCTCTTCCTTTAACAAATCTTTTCTCTTAACTTTAATTTAATGGCCCTGTCAGTCTATCCCGATACGGCCTCTTCTTTTTTCCGGTACACATAATTTTATCAAAAACTGAGATGAAAAATAAAAATAGAGCTGGCTTTGATTTATAAAAGAAGTTCAAGCCTTAAACATAAATAAAACCAAAGGCAAAAAATCGGTAATTTTAAATATCCCTATCGCTCATATCCAAAAGCTCCTGCAAGATAACAAATTGTTTAACAATTTTAGCTGTGTGTTTCACAATTAATTAATGATCATTAAAGTTTGGGGTCCATTTTTAGATAATATACCAAGCCTCCAATAAAATGTTAAAATATCCCTGAAAAATCAGGAGCTAAAAATTATGGACAAAAACAAAAAAATCCTGGTCCTTTTTTGCGGCGGAACCATAGTTATGGAAGAAAAAGGCGACGGCTCACTCTCGGTGCCGGATAACAAAGACTCAGCAATAGAGATGCTCCGCAACGTTGAACCCCGCCTTTCGACCATCGCCGATTATGACATTGAATTTATCGCCAACATCGACAGCACCAACCTAACGCCCGAAGATTGGGACCGGATGCTCTATAAAATAAAAGAAAAATATCAACAATACGATGGCTTCGTCATCACCCACGGCACCGACACTATGGCCTACACGGCCGCTGCTCTCAACCTGGCTATCAGCGGGCTGGGAAAACCTGTCATATTAACGGGCAGCCAGATTCCAGCCAGCAAAATCGAGACCGATGCTCGCCTGAACTTAGTCAATGCTTTCCGTGTGGCCACCATAGATATTTCCGGCGTTTTCATCGTCTTTGACCAGCGCATAATCCTCGGTTCAAAAGCTACCAAGTCTTCAGAATCCAGCCTCGATGCTTTTCAGACGGTAAACGGTGAAGATGCCGGCGAAATATCTATTGACATAAAAATAAAGCCCTGGGTCAAGAAAAGAATAAGCGAGCCTCACCAGATAGAAATCATCCCCGGATTTGAGCCAGACATCTTTGTCTATACCATAACGCCTGGCTGTGACCCGAGCGACCTGGAATTTCTCCTCCACAACGAAAAAATCAAGGGCATCATCATCAGGGCTTACGGCACTGGCAATATACCTTACGGCTTTGAAAATTTCTTCAAAAAAGCAAAGACGAGAAAGTTGCCGGTGGTAGTTACCTCCCAGTGCCTCCACGGTAAAACGCTTATGCCGCTTTATGACGTCGGCCGCAAAGCGCTGGAACTTGGCGCCATCGAGGGCCATGAGCAGAGCTTAGAAAACCTGGCTGTGAAATTAATGTGGGCCCTGCGCCATGGCCCTGACCAGATTGAAAAGATAATCATAAAAAGAGAAGAGTAAAAGAGGCGTTTTTTGAGAAATTTCATAGAACCTCGTTATTAGGCAAGATTAAATTGGTATAGCCTTTGTGAATTTTTAATGGGCCCCGAAACTTGTTCGCTTTAATTAAAAATTTTACGCCCAAAGGCGTAATTATTTTGGCGCAGGCCCATTTCAAGCGATGAGGGATAAAAATCGGGAAAAGCTAAGCTTCTTGATGCTTTAGATATTATCATTCCTAAATTCCCGAGCTCGAGTCCCAATTTTTCAAAAAAAGGAAAATTATAGCGTGTCCCGAATTTTATTACGAATTTTAAGGATGGGGAAAATGGAAAAATCTAGGGTGTCCCGATTTTAGCCGATTTTAGAAGGGGCCCCATTTGATAAGGACTGGCGGAATAAGGGCCAGCAAGCTGAAGACCATCAGGATAAGCATCAACGGGAGAAACCACTTGGCCCATTTTTCCCAGGGAATCCTGGCCACCCCGAGCACCCCCATGGTTACCGCCGAGGTCGGAAGAATCGGGTTGATAACTTCACAAAGTTGAAAAGCCAGAACGGCTGTCTGGCGGGTGATGCCCACCAAGTCGCTTAAAGGAGCAATTATCGGCATCGTCAGGGCCGCCTGGGCTGTACCTGAATGAACGAAGAAATTGATAATGGCCTGTACTAAGAAAATGATCTGCGCCGTCAGGATGGAAGGCACCGCTGAAATTAACCCAGCCGCACCTTGGAGCATGGTATCGAGCACCGCTGCTTCCTTCAGGATAATCAGCACGGCTCGCCCGCCGGAAATTATCAGTGAGACGTTCATCATGTCTTTGGCACCGTCAACGAAATTTTTGGCCATGTCGGAAGGCTTCATCCTGGCCAAAAATCCAGAAATCAGGCCTATGCCCAAGAAAAGCGCGGCTATTTCTTCCATATACCAGGCTTTGGCTAGAATGCCATAGATAAGAAGCCCAACTCCGCCAAATAGACACAGAATGATTAATTTCTGAGATGTCCCCCACTCGAGCTTCTGAGCCGAATTTTCTTGGTGAAAGATTCGCTCTCGGTCCAGCTCATAAACCGGGCTGAGCTGCGGATTTTTTCTGAGCTTCTCCGCATAAATCATCACAAAGGCAATGGCTATTATCGTGGCTACTACCCAGAGTATCAACCGGTAGCCAAGACCTGAGTAAAGGGGCAAATCAGCAAATCCCTGGGCAATACCCACGGTGAAGGGGTTAAAAAAAGCGGCGGAAAAACCAACCGCTGAGCCGAGAAACGGAATGGCCACGCCGACGATTGAATCATAGCCCATCGAAATAGCAAAGGGAATGAAAATCAGGACAAACGGAATCGATTCTTCGGCCATGCCGTAGACGCTGCCGGCCAGGGAAAAGATTATCATCAGTACCGGAATGACGAGAATTCTGAGCTTAGGATTTCGTCCGAAAAAAGCCGCCAGCCGGTGGATGCCGGCATCAATGGCGCCGCTTTTAGTTAAAATGCCGAAAGTCCCGCCGAATATAAAAATCAAAATAATGATCAGCGACGCATCCTGAAACCCACGAATCGGTGCAATTAGCAGCCACTCTGGTCCAAGCCACCTTTTTTCTACCTGGTGGTAAGTGCCGGGCACAGTGACCAACCTAGTTTTACCTTGGACCGTTTTCTCCGCTCGGTTAAATTCGCCTGAAGGCAGAACCAGCGCCAGGATATAAACAAAAATTACTAACAAGTAAATCAAAACCAGTGTATGGGGTAACCTAATTCCCTTTTTCTTCATCTTGTTTCCTACAATTTCTGCTATTTTACCTTATCATATGTAAATAACAAAAATTTAAAAGCCATTTACTGGAGGTAATGCAACATATTTTGTATGAAATTAGGGATAGCAGAGAAATGGTCTTTCCCCAAAAATTGTGGCTAACGCTAAATGCTAAAAGAAATCGGAAAAGTTATCTAGTCAGAAGATTTTAGCGGGAGAAGTTAGCCGGGTTTCGAAGGAGCTGGTGCTGGCGATAAAGAGATGTCGCCCACACAATTTATAAAATGCTTTACAAGCAGAATGACATATTCAGTGCTAAAATGATATCATCTTACCTGAATTCATTGGTTTTAGGAGGCATAAAAAATAAGAAGCTGAAAAATAAATTAAAGGGCCTAATTAACTTTAACTAAAATAAAAGCTTTTTTAAATAAAGCGAAAAAAAGCAACTGAAAGGATTATTTTAAATGGACAAGAGAAAATTAACCCAAAATTTTCCTTTAAAAGGGTTCTATAAAGTCTTTATCCAAAAAGCCTTTTGCCGAAGCCAGTTCTTGATTAAAACCTCAATTCTTTTAGCCGTTTTTATATTTTTAATCAGCACGCTCAGTCAGGCGGCTGATTTAACCAACAATTATCCCGCCTACCGCAGCCTTCTTGGCGTTCATTTTGCCCCAGCCTCGGGTCAAAAACTGGTGATAGACCTGGTTAGTCCCAATTCACCAGCCACCCAAGCCGGGCTTAAGCCGGGTGATGTATTGATAGCCATTGACGGGAAAGTGGTCTCAACTCCAGCTGAAGCATCTGAGCTCATTAACTTTCATCCACCCTACGATAAAATCGAGCTGACGCTGGAAAGACAGGGGAAACGCTTCTCTCAAACCGCAATCCTTCTCGGACGCCTCCGGCTGGAAAACATAACTCCGCCAAAGATATTTTTTATCCCGGCTGTTGACACCCCAGAAAAATTTAACATCTCAAGCCCAGTAGAAAGCCTTGACGCTATCAATACCCTTTCGAGAGTTTTAATAAACCCCAATACCGGAATTGTTGAATTTATCGGAAGCTATGACTCTTCCTACCCGACTGGTCCCATTCCTTACCGCCAGCTGCTGCAAGGTGCCCTCGCTTCCCCCGAATCAACTGAACCTTCCTTCTCCCTCGACCCCGACTCAGAAACTGTCAAACAGATGGATGAACTTTTTGCTCTCAAAGAAGCGGACCTAACTCGTTTTTTTGGGCCTGGTTCAAAGCCGCAGGAAAGGGCAGCCTGGTTCAGGCGTTGGGTTGATTTAATCCTAAGCCATCCTTTGCTTGAGGTAGACCGGCAGATTTTTCTGGAGCGCCTCGGGCGAACTTGTGGCCTGTCCAAAAACGAGGTCGTAGAAATTTTAAATTACGTCAACCTCGGTGGGGTAAGTCCATCTGTACCTCCAGACATTCTTGAGATTCAGCTCCGCCTTCTTAAAAATACCGGTTATGAGCAGGCGGCTCGCCTTCTCGGACGAGAAAGCGAAGCTAAAAACATTCTGGAAGCACCCGAGCTGACCTCCAAACCCGAGCCCGAAAAGCTTAAGCTTCTTAAAGCCTTTGTCGTTTCCCAGATAGCTCGAAACACTGGTTACCTAAGCGACCAGCAAGCGGATATGTATTTTTCGCAGGTTAAGCAAGGAAAACTCAGCCTGGAAAATTTCGACACCTGGCTGCAACAGCGCCTGATTCCAGACCGAGACAGCGCCGGCAGGAATTTAATTTATGAGGCTCTCAATGGACTGCCTCTGTCGAACGAGCTTCTAAATTTATTTTACGGAGTAACCGTTCCGCAGAGTGCCCTAAGATTTGAGCATGTGCCACCCGAAAGTGCTCTTGGCCAGGTTCTGTATGAAGCCGATTACATGCTGAAAACTATCGATTTGAACCAGGAAATTTTTAGGTCTATTCCCAACCACCGCACGCTGCGAGAATTAGAATTAGAAGTGAGAGCCAAATCCCCCAACCTTAAAATCACCACCCCGATTCGCTTCTGGCTGGAGCCCCAGAAGGTCGAATTATTTATTGGCGCTGACGGAAAGGAAATCACTTTTGGCCAGGCGAGGGTCGAACTTAAAGCCGAGACCCAACCCCAAATAAAGCCAGCAAATCTGCCTGCTTATACGCCAGAAGAAATAGCGGCCACTCAAAAAATTGCCGATAACTACGCTGCCCAAATTAATTCTGATTATGAACGCTACGCCCATGAATTTCCGGCTCTTCACAAGCTAACCGAAACGGCTAAGGTGCTGGCTCTAGCTAAATGGCTATACCAGAATAAATTAAACGACCGGATTAACCTCACCTCTTTCTCTGAGCAGAAAGGGGCAAGCGAAGCTTACTGGAATCCGCCATCCCGCGTTCCCGGTCTTTATCATATTTTTATGAAGATAGAGCCAGTAAAGACGCCAGAAGGCAAAGAAGCCTATGCCATTTTTATGCCGTTAGCTGTGGAAGGCGGGGTTAAATTTGTTACTAAGAAAAATTGGATAACCAAAGGACCGCTTCCCCCTTCCTACGAACCAGCCACCTCCAGCCTGACCCTTAGCGCTGCCCTGGCTGAAGCGTCGGTTAAAGCCGCTGATAACGGCCAGCTGGAAACAGCCCGAACGCTGGCTGAAAAAAGCGCTGAAGCCATGCAGGGCAAAATAAAGCTCTCAGAGCTTCCAGCCAATTTGCCAACACCTAATCCCAAAATGGAAATCGCCGCCACACCTGAAGCAGTGAGATTATTAAAAGAAACAAACAAAGTGATTTATTCCATAACCGAGCAGGCTGGAAAAGGAGCTTCTCCATCAGCAGAAGAAAAATCTTTCCTTACTAAAATCGGCCAGGAATTGGGCAAGATAAATTCAGGTGGAGCTGTGGGGTCAGATTTTCTTAAGCTCCTTCAAACAAGACAGACCATGCCCCTTGCCGGCGGCAAAAAAGAAATTCCCGCGGGAACAGGGCAGCTTGGCGAGAAAACAACTCCTCCCGTTGCATTTGACTGTGCTTCATACATCAAACAATTTCAAACGCCAGAAGCTGGGGCTGACCTCGAAGGTAAACGGAAAGAATTTTTTGAAGCTAAAATAGCCGAAATTCAGCATCAGTTAGAAATCATCTGCCAGGCGGCTGAAAACCTCTCCAGGTTAAACCAGCAAAACTTGGCTGAGCTCGATAAATGGCAAAAAGAAATATCCAAAGCTTATGAGGAAGCCCAGGACAGGCTCATGGATGCGGTTGGGCTGCTGCTAATCGATGGTCCGCTCGACATTCTTCAGAAAAGGCGGACGCAGATGAAAGAAGCCATTGGCAATGGAATTTTTTCTTCTATCCTCGCTCGAAAAGCTGCCATCAACCCGGAAGAAGCTGCTCTTCTCGACAATCAGGTTTTTAATTATCTTAAATTGAAATATCGCTATGAGAGCATCTACGGCCAGGCTGAGCAACTGGAGAAAAGATTATCTGAAGCTAAAGCCATATATGATTTAGACCAGTGGGCTAATTCTGATAAAAGCGACTACCAAAAAATAAAAGAGGGCCTCTTGCAGCTTACAGAAATGATGTTGAACGAGCCCGCCATAGGTGGTTCCCTAAAGTTGGGTAAGGTGACCGGTGAAACACTCCTGCGCTGGCTGTCCCTTTATAAGGCAGCTTCAGCTGCCTCCGGCTTTTTCTGGGATATCCTACAACAAAAATTCGCCTGGGAACCAGTCATAAACCAGCTGCTGAAATCGATCGACCAGAACAGAGAAGCTCTTTTAAAACTCCAGCAAAAAGCTGCCTTGTTAAGAACACAATTGCAATGCCTTAAGAACCAATAAGCTTCCGGCCCTGACCGGCTCTGGTTTTATCTATGGAAGCTTTCGCCGATGAACTTCAGGCCATCCAAAATTCCGGTTCGCCAGTAGCTCCAGGTATGGCCGCCATCTCTTACCCGGAACTCGTGCGGGATTTTCCGGTCACGCATAGCTACATGCAAAGCGGCGTTTCCCTTATACAGAAAATCATCGTCCCCGCAATCAATATAAAACCTCACGGTCTTGATTTTCTCGACCGGCAAAGTCTTAACCAGGTCGAGAGGGTTATAGCTTCGGAAATGTGCTGTTAAGCGTTCCTTACCCTTTAAGCCCGGCCCGAAAAGCGGAGCAAAAATTCTTTCATAAACCTTATCCTCCGTAGCTATGACTTCTTCGTCTGTCCAGACCGCAGGGCTAAAGGCAGCCGCGGCAGCAAACATTTCCGGGTGGCGTAAAGCATAAATTAGCGTGCCCCAGCCACCCATGCTCAGCCCGGCCACGCCCCGGAACTCTTTTTCGGGTCGCGTGCGATAATTGGCATCGATAAAGGGGATAAATTCCTGGAAGAAAAAGTCCTCGTAGCGAACCTTGCTCTGATAATCATTAATATACCAGCTCACTCCGCCATCAGGCATAACGATAATCATCGGCGGAATCTGCCTCTCGGCAATTCCACGGTCAGCAGTCAGATTAATTTCGCCAAATTGCAACCAGCCGGTGTCGTTATCAGTATAACCGTGGAGCAGGTAGACCACCGGGTAGCGACGGCTGGAAGTCTGATAATCGGGAGGTAAATAAATGGTATAGCGCACTTCCTTCCCCAGTATCTTGCTCTGGACAATCAAACTTTCTAATACTTGGCCTCGGCCATCTAAGGATTGAGCCTTCAACTCACCCGGTAAAAAGTTAAATACAACAAGGACGAATAATAAAAAAACTGACGTCCATTTTAAAAGCTGGTTTAATTTCATTTTTGTTTCGCTCCTTCTGCCAATTTTTTATTTAAAAATTTTTTGCGCTTAATCATATTTCTGGCTTAAATTCATTTTTTAGCCTTAAATTTAAACCTAAGAATTAATAAGACCTCCCAAGCCAACTTAAATTAAACATCTACCGCCTGCCTCAAGTTGATAAATCTTTTTTAATTCTTTTTCGATATTTTCAATTTCATTAAAAAAATTTATTTTCCGCTCGACTTCAAAGAGGCCTCAATTTTAACTATCTCATTTTTATTAATGGCCAGGAAATGCAATGATTCCGGACTATTGAACTTTGGCTGGCTCAAAATCTCATCATAGGGCTGACTCTCAAGATTGTTAATGACTAACAGGTTTTTTCCTCCCCTAACTGCCACATAAGCCAGGTTTTTACTGTCGGGGCTGAAAATAGGTTCATATTTCGCCAGAAATAAATAATCTGGCCGATCATAAGCGGCTCCTTCAACTCCATCAACCACCACAAAATTTTTCTCCCCTTTTTGAGCCCAATAAGCCATTTTCTTCCCATCCGGGCTGAAAACTACCGGACTGATTTCATCATAAGTTTTAATTTTTTTATCCCCGACGAATAGATCAACCGCTTCCATTCCATCGCGCCCGGTATAAATGACCTTCTGGCTATCAGGTGAAAAATTAAAGCTAACCACAAATTGGTGGTTGGTCTTTTCCCGGCCGTCAACTATCACAACTTCCCTCTGTCCACTCATAGCAGAATAGGCCAGGTGCTTCGAATCAGGGCTATACACCAGATGGTTAATCAGGTCATAGGGCTTACTCTCCTGGCCGTCAACTACCAGCACCTGCTTCTGACCGATATCGGCAATGTAAGCTAAATGCTGACCATCAGGGCTAAAAATTATTTTATCTATCATCTGGTATTCTTTTCCTTCCTTTCCATCAACCACCACCAGTTGGTTATCATTCCGGTAAGCGATGAAGGCTAATCTTTTCCCGTCCGGGCTAAACATCAAGTTATCAATCCGATCATATTCCTGACCTTCAACTCCATCGAGCACGGCCATCCACTTTTTATTTTTCTTGGCCAGATAAGCGAGCCGTTTACTATCAGGAGTAAAAATTGGAAAGTTGGCAATTTCCTTATATTCCTGGCCTTCTTGATCATCTTTCACCATAAGCTCTCCATTACCTTTCAAAGCTACGTAAGCCAGGTGCTGGCTGTCCGGGCTAAAAACCGGCTGGTATTTTTTAACATCTCTCCCCAAGGGCCCTGGGCCAGCTGAACCAAACCAATCAAACGCCGGACCTTCCTTTCCATTAATTAGGACCATGGCCTTCAATTCAGTTTCTTTTTCTCCGGTAGCTACCCAACAAGCAATTTTCTGGCTGTCGGGGCTAAAGACCAACAGGCTCATTCTGGCATAAGGCTTTCCTTCCAGGCCGTTGATTACGGTAAATATTTTATTATCACGCCAGGCGGCATAGATTGAGGTCTTTTCATCCGGGCTGAAGATAGATATCGGCAAATGAATCCCATCGTATTCTTTCCCGGCAATACCATCTATAACCATTAAGTATTTTTCTCCATTCTTAGCTACATAGGCCACCCGGTTGCCCAAGGGACTTATCTGTAGAGTTTCTCTGACGATGCCCGGATGAATTTTGCCTAAGGAGGTTTCTTTTAACGTAAGATCAGAACAATTTCCTCGGATAGGCAAAAAGCCAGCCAGGCTGATCAGAAACAATGAGATCAAGATAACCAAAAAAAAGTGTAGACCACCTGATTCGTTTTTCTTTTTATTTTTCATGTTCACCTCTTGTCACTATTTTAATCTTTTTTATTTCTATGGCAAATAAATTATGGGCGCTTATGGAAAATTCATGGCTATAGGCCCAACCCGCTCCGCTGCTATAAACTATAATCAACCTGGATGAGATCTCTTAAGCTTAAGGGATATTTTCTGGACACAAAGGCATTATTAATCTATAATTGATTGCCTCCGGGAAGTAGCGCAGCCTGGCTAGCGCACAGCGTTCGGGACGCTGGGGTCGGGGGTTCAAATCCCCCCTTCCCGATTTTATTTTTTCCCTGTTTGCCCCTTGTTCCTGCCTGCTATCTGCTTTTTTGGTTTTGTTGTTCCTAAGGCCGTCTGTTATAAATTTATTTATCAAACTCGTCAAAGGAAAAATCGGAAACTAATCAACAATCACCACAAAATCTATAGAATCTTAATTATCATTTTTCTTTACCTTAAGTTTTGGCTGATTAATTCTATTAATCGTAATAGAAATATCGTGGATTGTTTTAAAAAAGCCAGGCGCCTTAGTTAAATTACCCAACCCTATCTTGATAATCCTTGAATAAACGGCCCGCTCGGGGCACCAGCTTCTCGACAAAGATAGCTTCTTACTTTAACAAAAATTATCGTTGTATTTTTCTGTAAATTTAGTATAGTCAATTTAGTATAGTCAAAATGTAACTAAGCGGAGGGCAAAAGCTTTTTATAAACAGGAGGGCAATTCAACATGCAAAAGCAAATCTCCGGGGTTATAATAGAATGCCTCAGGGGGAATATTGTCGAGCAACCTGATATTATGGCCATTGTCAATCCAGCCAACGCTCAGTTAAAACCGGGAGGCGGAGTGGCTGGAGCCATTCACCGGGCCGCCGGCCCCGGGTTGGAAGAAGAATGCCGCCCGCTGGCACCTCTTGAACCAGGGCAGGCAGTTATTACCGGCGGTCACAATCTACCCAATAAATTCGTTATTCATTGTCTGGGACCTGTTTACGGAGTGGATCAACCTGACGATGAGCTCCTGGCTAACTGCTATCGGAAAGCTTTATTGTTGGCTGAAGAACATGGGATAGAGTCAATAGCTTTCCCGGCTATCTCCACCGGTTTTTTCCGCTATCCGATAGAAAAAGCTACTAATGTTGCCCTGAAAACAGTTTTGGAAATGATTCCCAAGCTTAGCCGGGTTAAAAAAATCAGGTTTGTTTTATTCACTGATTTCGACCTGGCGGTCTATGAGACAACTCTGGCTCGGCTGACAGCTGGCTAAATTTTCAGGTACTATTGGTTTCTGAAATAAAGACCCCCCTGGATTTTATTTTCAGGGCAGGCATATTATTTACCTAACTGTTTAATAATTGGACGATTACTAATAAAAACCCATTTTTCCCTAATTAGATTCTTTAATTAATATTTAGTCACTTAATTATCGCCTTTTCGGCCATCATGAAAGAGGAATTAAAAAAGTTTAATTTACTCAACTTTTCCTGAAATAAAAAAGCCCATAATTGGGCAAATTGGCCGCCCGATCCCCCTGCTTTATTGAATCTGGTTTTTTTAAAGGCTATAATTTTTTTTTATTTTTAGCTAAACTCGGGCTTAATCGGCTATAAAATCTAAAGCCCAGAGATCTTAGTGAATAAAAAGTTACTTAGACAACAGCCAAAAGCTTTCGGCGGAAGTGATTATTTTCAGATTAATTTTTTCTGCTTATAATTCTGTAATTCAAAAATATGAACCAGGAAATAATAAAAATCCCGGGTCAGCTCCTTGACCGTTTTCTTCTATTGCCCAGGAAGTTTTCCTGGAAACAGACTTTTCATTCTCTAAAATATCCTAACTATCGCCTGTGGTTCTGGGGACAGATGACCTCTGTTTTTGGCTCCTGGATGCAAACCACTGCCCAGGCTTTTTTAATCTACGAGATTACTCATTCCCCTGCCTATTTGGGCTACGTCGGCTTTGCGGCCGGGTTGCCCACCTGGTTGTTTATGCTTTATGGCGGAGTAGTGGCCGACCGGTTTCCTCGTCGTCAAATCCTGATTATTACCCAGACTTCAATGATGATTCTGGCTTTCATTCTGGCCGGGTTATCCTTTTTGCACTTAGTTGAGCCCTGGCAAATAATTCTCCTGGCTTTCGGCAATGGGATAGCTACCGCCTTTGATGCCCCGGCTCGCCAGGCTTTTGTCCTGGAAATGGTTGACCAGGAAGCTTTAACCAACGCTATAGCTCTGAATTCAGCTATGTTTAATACCGCCCAGACCCTTGGGCCATCAGCTGCTGGCCTAATCTATGCTGCCCTGGGGCCAGCCTGGAGTTTCACTATTAACGGGATAAGTTTTATCGCGGTTATCGCCGCTTTAGCCCGGATGAAGCTAAAACCATTTTCCCCTCTGGAAACAGCTAATTCCTTAGTTGCAGATCTCAAGGAAGGCGTTCGTTATGTTCTAAAGCACCCGGTGATCAGAATTCTGGTTTTGACAGTGGGAATTACCACTCTTTTCGCTCGTTCCTATATGACCCTCTTTCCGGCCTGGGCCGTCCAGATTCTCCACGGTAATGCGGTGACCAATGGATGGTTGCAAGCTTCTTCCGGATTGGGAGCTTTAATTGGGGCCTTATTCATTGCTTCCTTCAGTGAGCACATTACTCGCGGAAAACTCTTGACCCTGGGAACAATTCTCTATCCAATTTCTATAATCCTTTTCGCTTTAACCAAGGTGGTTGGTCTTTCGATATTTCTGGTTCTGATATCGGGCATTAATTTGATTATGATTTTCAACCTGTGTAATGCCCTGGTTCAAATGCATACTCCGGAAAATATGCGCGGCCGGGTGATGAGCATTTATAGCTTTGTTTTCTTTGGCTTGATGCCCTTTGCCGCTCTCTGGATTGGCAGCGCCGCGCATGCTTTCGGCGAAAAAATGCCTGTTTTGGCGGCGGCCAGCGTTTCTCTTATTTATGCTGCCGCCCTGTTGTTGTTTAAACCCCGGTTTATAAAATTGCGCTGAATAGCTGCCAACCTGGCTCAGGATTTAAACTAATTTTCTTTTTTCCTCGATTCGAATTAAATTTCTCCTGGCTTAATAAAAAGATAAATGGTTTAGCACTTTCTATCTGGATTAAATCTATTTTTGCCTTCCAAAAGAAGAATCAAACCTTTTTTATCGAGGCTAAGGTTTAGCTTCTCGCCTTTCGCCCAGACTAAACTCCAATATCATTCCACACTTAAAAGGGCTTTCAGGCGCGGTATTTCTTCAAAAAAGGCTTTCCTTTAAGAGCTATTGAATTGATTTGGCCTGATCAGAACTCGCTTAATTCCACCAGCTCATAATTTTGAGTTCCTAAACCGATTTTCTCACCATAAGCCAGTTGCACTGACCAATCTATGTTATAGCCTTCCTTAAATTTATCCAGGCCAGCGGTCTGATTGACCAGGTCAATAGAAGCTCGGTCCGCTGCCACCGGATCGAGGGAGCCTATAATTCCAACATCCTCCACTATGGCCGGCTGATTTTTAGCCAGGCAATCGCAGTCCTTGGTCACTTGAAGAATAAAATTAATGAAACAAATTTTTTCCCCGAAATGATTTTTCACCGAGAGAGCATATTCAGCCATTTTTTCCTGCAGCCGCTGAGAATCCTCATCCCATTTCATTTTTATCGCCCCAAACTTGCATACAACCAAGCATTCCCCGCAACCAATGCACTTTTCATCATCAATGACCACATGATTTTGCATTTGAACTATTGCCCCGGCCGGACAATAATTCAGGCATACCCCGCAGTTCCGACATTGCTTGGCATTAACCCGGGGATGAACAACTGAATGTTGGTCAAGTTTGCCCGCCCGAGAGGCACAACCCATGCCAAGATTTTTAATGGCTGCTCCAACCCCGCTCTGGATATGACCGGTTACATGGGTCAGGCAAACCATAACCTCGGAATTGAGGAAAGCACTGGCAATCCGGGATGATTTGATTCTGCTTCCCTCAACCTTAATCTCTCCTTTTTCCCGGCCAACAAGACCATCAGCTATGATAACTGGAACCTTAACGACCTCAGGAGTAAATCCGTGCTCCCAGGCCAATCGGAGGTGGTCAATAGCATTAGACCGGCTGCCAACATAAAGCGTGTTGCTATCGGAGAGAAAGGTCCGCCGGCTTTTTTTTAATACTTCCTCAATAATTCCAGTTATCCAGCGAGGCTTAATATGACCGGTATTGCCTTTTTCTCCGAAGTGGATTTTTAAGGCAACAAAATCTTCTGGCTCTATTTTCTCATTTAATCCAAGAGCCAGATAAATGGCCCTGGCTTTCCGAGCGATTATCTCAGGTTTTTCATCTCTTTTCGCCCTAATCAAATAAACTAAGCTCTTCATTTTTGAACCTCATTTTCCTATGGTCAAATAATCTGACTTTAAATTGAATCTAATTCAGGATTCAGAAAAAGCCTCTAATCTATTTTTTTATCTTACCAGAAGTGACCTGACAGTTTCTACTCCCTCACCCAGAGTAAATTCATAACCCAGATAAAGGAGAGATTTTTCTATGGCATCAAAAGCAAAGATGATCTGATCTCGAGTCAAATTGCCCATGTGCCCGAAGCGAAATACCTGACCAGCAGTCGGCCCGAGGCCGCCAGCTACGACCACCCCATTTTCATAAAGCTTCTGGCGAAAACTAACATCATCAACTTCATCTGGATACTTAACTACCGAAAGGGTGGAAGAAAGGCAGGTTTCATCGGTATAAATCGAAAAACCGAGTGAGCCCAGCCCACGGCGGATGGCTGAAGCAAAACGCTCGTGCCGGCTAAAACGATTTTCCAGACCCTCTTCCAGAACAATCTCGGTGGCTTCATAAAAAGCCCTGATTTCATTAACCGCTGGTGTGGAAAAATATCGCTTTGGATCTTCCATAACCGGCAACCAGCGCATAATATCAGCATAGTAAGCTTTTACCTTCGGCAATTTTCTTCTTTTGTCCAGCGCTCGTCTGGAAAACACATCAATGGCCAGACCCGGAGGAGCCCCCAGGCATTTTTGAGCGGCAGTCAAAATGACATCAATTCCCCACTCATCCATCCGCTCCTCAATTCCTCCAGTAGCACAAACCCCATCAACCACTAATAAAGTTTCCGGGGCTAATTGCTTGATTACAGCGGCATATTCTTTAACTGGAGCACAGGCGCCGGTAGCGGTATCTACATGAGTGCATACTACCACTTCATATTTATGTTTTTTAAGTTCTGCAGCTAATTCCTCTACGGTCACCACTCGACCCCACGGACTGGCCATCAACTTATACTTGATATCAAACGCCTGGCAAATTTCGGCCATTCGGCTACCAAAATACCCCTGAGAAATCACCAGAACTTTATCCTGATCAGAGGTAATATTAAGGAGGGCTATTTCCATAGAGAGAGTCCCAGCTCCAGCCAGGATGATGGGCTGGCCATTTTCAGTAAAAACAATTTCTTTTAAGTTCTCCACTGCCCCAAGAAATTCTTTTTCCATCTCCGGGTCTAAATGCGAAATAGTTGGTTGAGCCAGAGCCTCCAGCACGCGGCTGACCACCGGGCTGGGACCGGGAATAAGCAAAAGCTTACTTTCCTTCATTTTTTCCCTCGCTGATTTAATTTATCAAGTTTATATTCTTCACCAAAGGGAAAATAAAATCAACTTTCAGGCTGAATAAAAACAATTCTACACCTGAAATGATTAAAAATGCTTCTAAAAATTTATATAAACTAATAAAAATTATCAGCGTTCCCATAAGAATAAAACCAAATTTGATCTCAAATTTCCCTGGCGGTTAATTCAGTTGAGCTTCTCAATATTATCGGCCGGCAAAAAATTTTCACTTCCAATATAATTTTTGATAATATAAGACCCAACGGAGGCGGAATATGACTAATAGAAAATTCTTTTTTGTGGCCTTAATTTTAACTCTAATTCTTAGCCTGACTTCTGGTTTCCTTTTTACTAACTGCCAGAAAGCCCCGATCGAGAAAGCCGAGTTAGTCATTACCGGCAAGATTTTTACCGGCAATGATTCCCGTCCATTGGTCGAAGCGC
>PNJE01000067.1 GCA_002877915.1 Candidatus Aminicenantota bacterium | reverse complement strand
GACTACTGCCTGGGCAGAAAATACCTGCCCAGCCGTTTTTACCGGACCAGATACCGCTCAGGCTCATTATTCTCCGACTGATAGAAAAGTAGAACCAGGCCATATTTTGAACATGGACTTCGGAGTAAAAGTCGATGGCTATTGTTCTGACCTCCAGAGGACTTTTTATATTTTAGAAAAAGGCGAAAAAAGCGCCCCACCTGAAGTTTTAAAAGGTTTCAACACCATTGTAAAAGCAATTGAAGAAGCCAGAAATGCTATGAAACCAGGCGTTCTTGGATTAGAAATTGATCGCTTGGCAAGGGAGATTATAACTGAGGCCGGATATGAAGAATTTCCTCATGCTTTAGGGCATCAAGTCGGACGGTTTGCCCATGATGGGACAGCTCTCCTCGGTCCTACCTGGGAGAAATATACCGATAAACCCTTAAGACCACTGGAAGCTGGGATGGTCTTTACTCTGGAGCCAAGATTAACTGTTCCGGGAAGAGGAGTCGTCACAATTGAGAATATGGTGTTAGTAACTGAAAGCGGTGCGGTCTACCTCGATCACCCAGAAAAAGAACTTTTTTTAATTTAATAACCGGATAAAATTGCCGGTTTTGGTACTTTATATCCAAAAGTAATAAATATTTCTTTTTCTTTTAGGCCTCCTGGTCTCAATTGAACTACTAAATTTTTTGAGCCAGGAAGTTTTTGGGCTATGGTCTATGTCCTCTGGGCAACAATTATCCAGCCTGAATAAAAAGTTTGATCACAAGCTATATAGGCCCGGCTTCTTGGCGAATAACCTGGTGTCTCCGATATCCTCAAGTCCACAGACAAATCTGGTGAGCCTTTCGACTCCAAATCCAAAGCCAGCTGATGGATAAAGACCTTTTTTAGCAAAATCAAGGTAAAGGTTATAGGCATCTAAATCGATTCCTTTTTTCTTAATCCTCTTGACAATCTTTCCATATTCATATTCTCTTTCGCCTCCTGATAGGGCTTCGCCATAACCCTCAGGATAAATTAAATCCATGTCCACCAGAAAGCCTGGATTTTTCTCGTCTTCCCGGTCATAAAACTCCCGCTGGTCAATCGGAAAGTTAATCAACCAGATCGGCTGGGAAAAGCTCCGGGAAAGAGCCAGTTCATAATCCTGGCCATAAGAAGTTAGAGCTTGCTCATAAGAAATCCGGGGAAATGGCGGCTCAAAATCAACCAGTTGCCGGCCAAAGAACTTTAATTCTTCCTGGCAGGTCTCTTTTACTCGGGAAATAACATAAGTAAATAACCTTTCTCCCAGCTTTATAATCTCTTCTCTAGAGGCTTCCCTGGCTTCTAGATCTAATTGAACAAACTCTATCAGATGACGACCACTGGTCATTCTTTCGGGTGGCTCAATCCGAACGTTGGGTGAAAGACAGAATATCTTGGGAAAAGTGGTCAGAGCAATTTGCTTGTGAAAAATCATGCTTTTGGTTATTTGATATTTAAATCCATAGCATTCAATCTCTCCCCTGACCCGGTAGTCAGTTAGAGGATCGGTAATGGGAGAGATGATGACTGGTAATATTTCCACCCAGCCCTCGGAAGTTAAAAAATCCCTGGCCGCCTCAATTAACCTGGACTGGACCAAGATAGCCTTTTTTATTTTTTCTGAGTTTAATTCCTTTAAATAATAGTCGATTTTTTCCATTTTCTTTTACCTCCTAAAATTTTGGTGTTGTCAGTTAATTAGAAAAATAGTGGCAAAATAAAATATTATTGGTCGAAGAAAGCAGATACGTCCCCTTAAAAGTGGACGTTATTGTTGGAATTATTATTTTGGAAGGAAATAAAGAGGCTTAAATTGAGGAAAAGGAGCGAGGTTTTATTTAATTGAAGGCGTCTTAATTTCTTCATCCTAAGCTCGCTCATTTTTTTTAAATTTAGCTTAAGTCCATCCTTCTGTCAAGATAGGCAGGCAAAGAAATTATAGCTATAAACTTCTCATAATTAGGCAGTTTCAACCGGGGCCGTCCGGATTTTAAGAAAAAATCCTCGGCTCGTTAGTTAAAATATTCATTTTTTACTTTATTAGCTTAAAAATTATTTTTTATATTTCTTTATTTATTTTACAATTTTTTCATGGTTTATTCGGGCAAGATATTATCAGATTAGAAATTTTTGACTCAAAGAAAGAAAAAAATCATTATTCATTTTTGACTAAGATAAAGATTTGAAATAAGCAAGTTAACTCAAACTTAATTAAGGAAAAAGGAAATGGTAAAGTACAGGAGATTTGTTTCTTTAGGCCTTCTAATTTCTTTTATTAGCCTGCTTCTGGTGGGTCTGGTTTTATTTTTCCGCCCGGAAGCTGACCAACCGGGAGCTCTTTCCTGGAAATTTCTCGGCTTAGAGCGAGAAGCCTGGGGAGAAACTCACAAAGTGTTGGCCCTCATTTTTGTTTTTTTAACCATTAATCACATTTTTTTAAATCTCGATAAAATAAAAGAATATCTGAAAAATTAAAATCTGGCCTAAGCCACTAACCGAAGATGGATTAAAAGGCAATTAATATAAAAACCTAAAATAGGAGCTATTCTATTAAGGTTAAAAAACTAAGGATAGGGTTTAGTTATCAGTAATAAAATTTCATTCAGCCAAACGATCTCTAATAACGAAATTTTAAGAAATCAAAATAGCTTTTTAAAATTTAGCCAAGGTCGTTGGCTAGGACATGGTATCCAGGTTGAGGAAAGAGCTTTGGGTAGAGGTCAATAAGTTTTTCCAGCTGGATTACTGGAAACACAGCCACCAGCTTGGAGATTGGTCTTTCCATCCTCAACTTCCTGAACGGCGTCATCCCCAGTGTCGAGTGATGACGCTTGGTATTATACATAAACTGCCATCTTAATGCTCTGAAGTAGAACTCCTTTAGGTCTACGCATCGTTCTATTTGAGGAATGTAGAACTCATTATCATCGGTCTGATGGGACCGTTCCACAAAAGCTTGATACTCCTTCTTACCCTTGGGTATATGGAGCAGTTCTGCCTTGAGCGGCGAGAAGACCTTCTTGTTCAGGTACTCTAACTTCTCCACCGATTTTCCCCCAAACTCCTCGCCATTATCTGTCTGAAGGGTTATCTTGTGCTCCACCCCAAAACTTCGCACAAAGTAGATAACCAGAAGCATGAACATTAACCCGTTGGTAAAGGTCTTCTCGTAGGAGTAAGAGATGAACCTCAACCGCGTCTTCACATCTATGGCTGTCCATTGATAGGGAGGAATATTAAGCCTCTTAGCCCAACGCAGAGTCTGGTTCGAAAGGGTGGTGGCATCGTAGACCTCCTTCAGGTCTACCTGAAAATGCTGTAAAGGATAAAGCTCTTCAAAATCATAGAACCGATTCCGCCTGCGGTATCTCGAGCGTTTATACTTCACACTGAGCTTATAGCGCTTCAACACATACCTGACGGTAGAAGGTTTAACCTCCACCCCTCGCTCCTGAAGAATCCTGGCTATCCGGTCCCGACCATAACCGGTCTTCTTCCTCTCGGCTACGACCAGGGCTTCCACCGCGGCGGAGGTCCTCCGGGGAGAACGTCTCGGCCTTCGA
>PNJE01000065.1 GCA_002877915.1 Candidatus Aminicenantota bacterium | reverse complement strand
CTGCCAGGCGATGAACTCGCCTATTTTTTTGAACTCATAGTTTTTAACTTTTTCAAATACACAGATTCTGTGTCTTCCCGCATCGGCTACTGCCAGATATGGGCTCTGATAATCTAAGAATCCCAATCCGCCAAATTCGTCAGGCCCAGGACCCATCCTGCCCCATGCTTTAACCAGTTTGCCTTCTTCATTAAATAGCTTCAGCTGGTTTTCTTTATCTTTTAAGTCGGTAAAAAGGAAGTTTCCATCTTCAAGAGCGGCAAATCCCACTGAATGGAATAGCGATCTGTTTTCTATGGGAGTTTTTTTATCAAATTTATTTCCCAGGAGAAGCAGAGATTTGAAAGAATTAAAAAGAGGCTTATAAAAGTGATCTTTCGCATGTCAATCTCCTAAGGGGAAGGAGATTATCGCTCATGCTTAATTTTCAAAAACTATGACACAGTTTGATGCATCCTCACAACAGTACCAGCTATTTCCACCCCAGTGTCCGATATATCTTCCGGCCAAATACCATATGCTCTCAGCCAGGGTCCCATCTCCTCGTGTTATCGTCCCCCAAATCGGCTCCCTGGCATAAGCCTTTACACTGAAATTTAATATACTCATCATGATTCCCAAGAAGATGAGAATCATGATAAACACTGAACACATTTTTTTAACATCACGCACCCCCTTATTTATTTTAGGGTTTCTAATCCCCTTCCCCTTTATACCATACTAATAAAAAAAAAAAAAACAGCTTGTCAAGCAATTTTTTCTTTCAGGTTAAGACATGGTATCCAGGATAAGGGGAGTATATTGAGGCGGCGCGATGAGAGTCCGCCTATAGGAACCACATCTGAAGAAACCAGAACTTCTGATTCATATATTTGGGCACATTACCAGATTTGTTTTATCCGGAATTAATCCTCCCAAATTTGATTTTTAAGTAACCATGGTATATCATCTAACCAGATGAAAAGAAAAGAATTAAGCAAAAAGGTTCTGGTCGTCTTTGAAAAGCACCCGGAAGTAAAACTGGTCTATCTTTTTGGGTCTCAAGTGAAAGCGAAGAGCGGCCCTTTGAGTGATTATGATTTTGCCGTCTACCTTGAAGAAAGAAAGAAAAAAAGAATGTTTGAGATTAAGTTGGAGTTAATAAGCGAGATAGCCCAGGTTCTGGGCAGTGATAAAATTGACCTGGTAGTATTGAACGCAGTGGAGGCGCCGGAACTCAAGTACAATATTATCAAGGAAGGGAAATTAATTTTTGAAAGGGAACCTTATAAAGTTATGGTTGAACCAAGAATTTTAAATGAATATTTTGATTTCCATCTTTTATTGCTGAGAAATAATCTTACCTGGGCTAAAATATGACCAACCTATCGGTAATAGAAAACAGAATCAGTACGGTTAAGAAATATCTAAAAATACTTGAAAGATACAAAAAATTTTCGCGAAAAAAAATCGAGGAAGATATAGATTTACGGGGAGCAGTAGAACGATATCTTTATTTAGCGGTCCAGGCTACTATTGACCTGGCTGGTGCTGTGATATCGTTCAAGAATTTACGTAAGCCCATTACCATGAGTGAAAATTATCTTATCTTAGAAGAAGAGAAAATTATTGATAAAAAACTATGTCAGATTATGGCTAGAATGGTTGGCTTTAGAAATATTATAGCCCACGATTACGGGGAAATTGATTATGATATTGTTTATGATATATTACAAAATCGTTTAAAAGATATAGAACAATTTCTCAGAATAATTGAGAAAAAGATTGTAAAAAATCTTTCTTAGTCTCGAGCTAATAATTTTTTCGGGTCTAACTAATAGTCCAAACTGGATATATTGACCTTTAGCCTTGAATAACCTCAGGCCATCAGGCTGCAGATGGCGGCTACGTTGACCATGTCATCGGCCGAGCAACCGCGGCTGAGGTCGCAGTAAGGTTTCTGCAGCCCCTGGACAATTGGCCCAATAGCTTCCGCCCCAGCTAACCTCTCCGTCAGCTTGTAGCCGATATTTCCGGCATCAAGGTCAGGGAAAATCAGGACATTGGCTTTGCCAGCCACCGGTGAGCCCTTGCATTTTCTTTCACCTACAGCTGGAACCAGCGCGGCGTCAGCCTGCATCTCACCGTCAATCAGCAGGTCCGGAGCTTTTTCCTTGGCGATTTTGGTAGCGCTGATAACTTTATCAACATGGGGATGGGAAGCTGAACCCTTGGTCGAAAAGCTCAGCATGGCCACCCGCGGCTCAATTCCAGTCACCGCCTGGAAGTTCTTAGCCGAGGTAATGGCGATGTCTGCTAACTGAGCATCAGTCGGGTCAGGAACCACGGCACAATCGGCATAGCACAGCAACTTATCGGGAAAAACCATGATAAAGTAGCTTGACACCGTCTGAATGCCAGGAGCCGTGCCAACGGTGTAAAGAGCTGCCCGGATGACATCCCCGGTTGAGGAGATGTTACCACCAACCACCGCCCCAACTTTATCCTTGGCCAACATACAGCCAGCAAAATAGAGCGGGTTTTTAACCAGCTCGGTGGCCTGCTCAAAGGTCAGGCCCTTGGCCTTGCGTCTTTCATAAACATGATTGGCGAACTCTTCTTTCCAGGCCGAAGTCAGCGGGTCAACGATTTCGATGTCGTCAATTTTTACGTCACTCTCGGCAGCGATTTTCTTTATGTTATCGAGATTGCCGACCAGGATGGGAACGCCAATCTTTTCTTCGATGATAGTTCTTGAAGCCTTCAGAGTGCGGATGTCTTCGGCATCCGGAAAAGCAATTTTCAAAAATTTCTTAGTAGCTTTTTCTCTTATTTCCTTAACAAAATTGCTTCCGCTCATTTTATCCTCCTTAATTTTCCTTTAGGCTTTTTTTTAACCTTATTTACTTTCGTCACAGATTCTCCACGGCGCCTTACCACATCCGTGGTGCATCTTTGACCACTCGGACGGTATCCCTGGCCAGCAGCAATTCTTCGTTGGTCGGGATGACATAAACGGCTACTTTACTACTTTCCTTGGAAATCTTCAGACATTTGCCGCGCACAGCCTGCTTGTTTAGTTCATCATCGAGTTCGATGCCCAAATTCTCCAGCCCTTCGCAAATCATCTTTCTGATTAAAACACTATTTTCACCGATGCCGGCGGTGAAGATGATGGCGTCGGTGCCGTTCATCTCGGCCATATAAGCGCCGATATATTTTTTAACCCTGAGGGCGAAAATCTTTAGAGCTAACTGGGCCCGATGATTTCCTTCGGCCGCAGCTTTTTCGATATCTCTCATGTCGTTGCTGAGTCCGGAAACCCCCAGCATGCCGCTTTTCTTGTTGAGAATATTGAAAATGTCGGGGACGCTGCCGATACCTTTGTTGAACATATACTCCACAATGGCGGCGTCAATGTCACCCGACCTGGTGCCCATGACCAGCCCTTCCAGTGGGGTCATGCCCATGGTGGTGTTGATGGATTGGCCTTTCTTGATAGCCGCCGCAGAGCAGCCGTTACCCAGGTGCAGGGTGATGACATTGACTTCTTCCCGCGGCTTACCCACGAGCTTCCGATAGCGGTAAGCCACATAGCGATGCGAGGTGCCATGAAAGCCATAACGGCGAATTCGGTATTTTTCATAAAATTCGATGGGAATAGCATACAGGTAAGCTTCTTCAGGCATGGTCGAGTGAAAAGACGTATCAAACACAGCTACCTGGGGAATCTTATCGCCGAAAATTTCGTAGCAGGCATAGATACCCTTGAGGTTAGCCGGGTTGTGCAGGGGAGCTAAGTCAACACATTCTTCAATCTGGGCTAGGACCTCCTGGTCAATTTTCACCGACTTGGTAAACTTTTCAGCGCCGTGAACCACGCGGTGACCGATGGCGTGAATGTCATCCCAGCTGTGGATTCCCTCGATTTTTGTGGCCGGGTCTTCCATCCATTTCTTGATTCTGAGGATGGCTTCCCGATGGTCATGAATTGGCTCGGTGCTTTTGAATGGAGGTTGACCTTCGGCTTCAAAATTGACTATGGCATCATCCTTCCCAACCCTCTCAATTAATCCCTTGGCCAGCCGACGGTCGCTGTCGGTTTCAAACATATCAAGGTCAGTGTTGATAATTTGAAATTTAACGGAAGAACTTCCGCAGTTAAGCACGAAAACGTTCATTTTTTATTCCACTCCTCTAATTAATATATAAGAAATGTAAATATACCAGAAGAAAGCGGCTAATTTCAATGATTTCAGCGATTTTTCTTCAATTAGAATTTTTTTTTGCCTTAAGCGGCTGATGTTTTTTAGTAATTATAAAGAGCTGATTAATTTGAACCTGAAAGCCGTCTCAAGGCTAATCCAGGTTTTTTCTCCACAGAATTTAGCTGATCATCTTGACGGAGATAAGGCCAGGCAATTTTTGAATATCTTAATTTCTATTTTGTCTGTTGGCCTTGAGCTTTTCAAAATAGCATCTGCTGCAAAAACTCCACCGACTCTATTTTATTAGCCACCCTGGCGCTGGCCTTAATCAATTCAGATAATCATAGTAACCAGATTTGACTATTTAATTATTCCTTTTTGCCTTCCTTCGGTTTATAGAAAGAAGAGACATCTCTTAGGCCCCGTTCAAGGTAAGGGACTCCTTTCTTCATCCACTCAGGCTCAGGAGCCCCCTTCAAGTAATGGTCGAAAAATTCATCTAAATGAATGGTCCAGTACTTTTGGTTTTCTCGATCTCGAAGGCCGTGTTTTTCCCCATTGAAGACAAACATCCAAGCCGGCTTGCTCAGGTGTCGCAAAGCAGTGAAAAATTCAATTCCTTGGTACCAGGGTACAGCATCATCTTCATCATTGTGAATGGTTAAATAAGGTGTCTTTACTCTTTCTACCCAGAAGATGGGAGAATTTTCAATGAAGAGCAAAGGCTTTTCCCAGGGGGGGCCGCCTATCCGGCTCTGGGTCTTTTCATACTGAAAAGCTCGAGACAGGCCAGTTCCCCAGCGAATACCGCCGTAAGCACTGATCATGTCGGAGACGGCCGCGCCAGCCTCGCAGGCGGCAAAAATATCTGTTCTGGTTATTAAATAAGTAATCTCATAACCACCCCAGCTATGACCTTGAATGCCGATTCTCTTCGGGTCTATAAAACCCAGGTTAATGACCTTTTCCACCGATGGTAGGACGCACTTTAAAGCGCTCAGCCCAGGATAGCCAATATCATAAATTATATCGGGCATTAGAATGATATACCCGTTTGATACGTAACGAGTAAAATTAATATTGGTGCCCGGCGCTGGAACATAATAGCGATGTAGTTGGTCGCTAAGCCGTTCATAAATATAGACCATCAAGGGATATTTTTGATTTGGGTCAAAATTTTCTGGTTTGATGAGGACAGCCTGAAGTTCTCGGCCATCGCCATTCAGATAGGTCATCAGCTCGGCTTTGCCCCAGAGATAATTGGCTTGCTGAGGATTGGCCAGGCTCACTTTTTTGGGGACTTTAAATTCTGGTCCGCTCACCCAGAGGTCAGGAAATTCTTCAAAACTCTGGACGGTAAAGATATATTTATCCGCTTTCCTCGCTTTTTGCAGACCGCTGAGCAGCTTATCCTGGTAAATTAATTTTTCAGGTGCCACCTTTTTCTGTGTCTCAAGGCGGTAAAAACCGGTGGCCTTGGTATTTTCATTGAAAGCAGAAAGGAGCATGGGCTTTTTCAGAGAAATAGTTTTCTCTTCAGGATTAAGCTTTAAATAACGCAAAACAAGATTGTTTTTACGGCCGAATTCACCGGTCAAAACCTGCGGGGAAGTTCCGTCAGGTTTTGTTTCCCAGATATCATAACGGTCGTATATCAAAACAGAAGCATCGTTTTCCGCCCAGCCAGCCAGGCCATAGGCTGCAGGTCTATTCGGCGTATCCCATTCCTCGCGAAAGAATTTGACCCCCAACTTAGAGGTCAAATCAAATTTTTTTCCATCAGCTAAGCGATAGGTGAACCAGGCATCAACATTATCATCATAAAAAATCAGGTAATTTGCCTCTGGAGAAAAGTTGACCGGGTTGGGAAATTTTTCCAGAATCTTGGTTTTCTGGCCAGTTTTCATGTCCACCAAATAATAATCAGCATAATCTCTGTCCCAGGAAGCCAGTTGGCGGTAAGGACGGTTGTTAACGCCCAGAGCTTTTTGCCCATCATCTGAAAGCCGGATTTCTGGTAAGTCCTCTGAACCCAGAATTACTATCTTGTGGTCATTAGTCTTAAGATGATAAACAGCGAGATAATTTTTCTTTTTTTCTTCCTCAGCTTGAACTTTTTGTCTTGGTTGAAGTTCAAGATCGGTCCAGCTCCAGAGGTCGACTTTAATCGGTTCAAGAGCATCTTCAGGTTTTGGTTCAGGAATTGGAGCGTAGCCGAAGAAAAGCAGATGCCCATCCTTAGAGAATAATGGAGTCCGGTATTCACTGGGGCTGGTTTTAGCCGGTAAAGCAGCAGTTTTCGGGCCGGCGATTTCTATAGCCGAGAGCATATTTTCCTGCCAGAAATAAAGACGATAGGGCGATATCTTTTCCCGGTAATCATCCCGGTCGCTCAGGAAAGCCACTTTCTGACCGCTTTCATCGAAGGCTAAGCCTGAATAATGTCCCTGGCCTTTAAGCAGGGTAATCGTCCGGGAAGTATCGGGTTCAAGCAAGAAAGCTCCGTCATTTGCTGGCTCTTTGGAAGATACGGCATAAGCTAAGTAATGCCCATTTTTTGACCAATTATATTCTGAAACTTCATGAACAGAAAATGTTTTTCCAGTTTCAAGCTCACGAATGATTAGTTCAGTGCCTGGTTCTTTCTTCTTTTCTGGCTTTTTTTCGTCTTTTTTTTCTTCGGCTTTTGATTCAAGTTTTTGCGCCAGTTCTTTCTTTTCTCCAATCTTCACTTCGGACTCTTTTTTGACTGCTTCCTTTTTTTCTTCGTCTTTTTTAGCTTTATCGGTTTCTTTGGTTAGCGGAGGCTCCAAAAGATAGGCCAAGTATTTTCCCGATTCTTCAGCCAGCTTAAAGCTCTTTACCCGCTCGATGGTGGCTTGCTGGCCGGTTTTAAGATTTATCAGGCCAAGTCCGTTTTTAGGTTGTTCCTCGGTTTTTTTCTTTTCTTTTTTGGCTTTATCCATTTCAGCTTTTGGGGGGACAATAGTATAGATGACAAATTTATCATCACAGGTAAAGACTGCCTCCCGTCCACGCGGGTAGTGGTTTTCCTGGCCAGACTGAAGGTCAAGAACAACCAGTTCTGGGTCACCTTCGCCTGGCACTAAGGAATAAATCAGATAGCGGCCATCATTGCTTATCCTGGCTCCTTGAATTGATTTCCAGCTATCATAAACATCGTAGCTGATTGGCTTCTTGACTGTTTGGGCCTGGGCGAAAATGAATGAAAGAAACACCAGGAAAATAAGTAGCTGCCCGATCTGTCTTAATTTAAAGCCTTTGCTGTCCATGCGGGTCTCCCTCTTTAAAAAATTGTCTGAAGTTATCTTTTAACCGAGATTATTTATTCCCGTCAATAGTTATTTTGGCCAGGTTGAATTAGGCAGGCGATTTGGCCCTGGAAACCTTTCCATTTTTGGGCTTCAATCAGCCACTGGTGCCGCGGGTTCATCCTTAAAGACCTTCGCCCCCCGGTTTTACTCCTTCATATTCGTTGGCCAATTTTTTACTGGACTATCCCGTTAATTTAAGTGACCTTAAGGTTAAATTTTATTGCTTCTTGACCTGCCCTTACACTCACCTCAGATTATAAAGCTGGTCACACGGGCTCATCCGGTAAAATACAGGTAAATGGCGATGATCAAAAGAACCACTATTACTGAAGCGACCACATCTCTGGCATCCCAGCTGCTCCGCGTCGCTCGGCGCTGCTCTTCGGTCACGGTGCCGAAGGTTAGCCCGAGTATTTTTTGCTCATCTGGTTTTTCAGTGAAATAGCTTACGGCGTAAATTACGGCAATGGACACTATGAATATGAATAAACTGTAATACTGGAAGTAAATATTATTGATAATCCATAAAAACGAGCCCTGGGGATATTTGAATCCAGGGATGAGTTTTACCGGGGTATCAATTGCTAATCTGAACAAACCGAGAATAAAACCAGTTGACAGGGCAGCCAAGCATCCCTTACCGTTCAGCCGCTTATTGAGAATGCCAGCAAAAAAGACGACAAAAATCGGTGGAGCTAAATAAGCCTGAACTCCCTGAAGGTAATCGTAAAGCCCTTTCCCACCACGAATAACTGGTATCCAGGCCAGACCAATAAGAACCATAACAGTGGTAGCAATTCGACCTACTCTAACCAGTTTTTCCTGAGCGATATGCTTTTTTATTCGAGAGTAAAAATCTATGGTAAAAAGGGTAGAGGAAGCATTGAAAACGCCGGCCAACGAACTCATCAGAGCGGCCAGAAGACCGGCCACCACTATTCCCCTTATACCAATCGGCAGAACATGAGCAACCATCAAGGGAAAGGCCTTCTGGGCCTGCTCTCTAATTATCTGGCCATTTGGCCCGATAAGCTGCTGCTGGAGGGCTGGTACTTTACCGCTCACGGCCAGTCCATAGGCGATGATTCCAGGGATAATGAAAATAAAAACTGGCAGGAGTTTAAAATAAGAAGCAGTTATAGAACCGCGGCGAGCCTCGGTTTCATTCTTGGCAGCTAAGGCTCTTTGGACGATGTACTGGTCAGTGGTCCAATACCATAGACCGATTATTGGGGCGCAGAAAAGCATTCCCAGCCAGGGATAATTGTCGTTAAAATACCAGGCCATTCGGCCGGCTTCTTTGACCGGGGCCCAAGTGCTGGCCACCCCGTGCGGAATTAGAGGCTTCCAGAGGTTAAACATCTCTGAGCCAACGATTGACCGGAGTGCTGACCAGCCACCAATGGCTTTAAGACCAAAAATGGTGACCAGGGCAGAACCAATAATTAGGATTATTGTCTGGATAGCTTCAGTATAAGCCACCGCACTCATTCCTCCGACAACAGTATAAAGTCCAGTTATCACCACGACCAAAATCGAGCCCACCCAGAAGCTATCAAGACCAAACCAGTGGACTTCGGGCAAAAGAACAGAAAAGACCACGCCTCCAGCAAAGATGCCTACGGCAATTTTGGTAAGAACATAAGCCACCAGGGAGATGCCTGAAAGCAATGTCCGGGCATGGGGAGAGAAGCGCCTTTCCAGAAATTCGGGCATAGTGAAAACGCGCGAGCGCATGTAAAAAGGAATCATCACCCAGCCCAGTATCAGCAAGCACCAGGCATGAAGCTCATAGTGAGCCATGGCCACGCCGTCAGTAGCTCCAGAGCCAGCCAACCCAACCAGGTGTTCAGAACCAATATTGGAAGCGAAAATTGAAGCTCCAACAATGAACCATCCTAAATGACGTCCGGCCAGAAAGTACTGGTCAGAGGTTTTGTTTTTGTGTTTTTTGATTGTCCACCAGGCAATTCCTAAGATAAGAGCAAAATAGCCAGCGACCACCAGCCAGTCAATAACGGTGAGCATTATAAGATTACCTCCTTACAGGCATCATTTTTAATTAAGATATTGAGCGAATTTAAAAGGGAAGAGTCCAGATTTATCATTGGATATCCAGAGGATTCAAAAACAAAAGACCTTAGATTTATTGGGAAGAGCCTTTTCCCTCCGGAAATAATTAAATTCCAGAAATTCGAGCCTGATATCAACCAGATTTCTTTTCGCCTTTTTCTATCAGTCATTATGCACCTGGCATTCGGTCGCCTGAAATAAAGGCAATCGAATCAGCCTTGTTAACATGAAGTTAGAAAATATATTATATATTTGACATTTTCAAGTCAAAAAATAATTATGGCAAAAATCCTGATTTTTATTTTAATATAATCAGAAAAAGCACTTTGACTTTTTGCTGAGGAATTCAAGCTATGGCGAAGAGACTGAGATTAAAGATTAAATGGTCAGCAATTTTATTGATTTCTATTACCTTCCTATTTGCCGCCTGCGAGCTGGCGACCTTTTCATCAAGCGTTAAGACGGCCTCTGCTCCAGATGTTTTAAAGGCCTTTTCCTTTGCCGTGTATATGGACGAACCCGCTTCTAACCGCTTCAAGATAGCTTTTAAATATGAAAATGCGGCTGGGGAAGAGATTAGGCTAAAAATGCCGGCCTGGTGCCCTGGTTATTATCGAATAATGAATTTTGCCCGAAAGGTAGAAAATTTTAGCGCCCTGGGCGATGAAGGACAGCCTTTAGCCTGGGAGAAACCGGACGAGAATACTTGGAAGATAAAACTCGGTGGTTGCCATAATTTAATGGTTGAATATGAGGTCGTGGCCAAGGACGAGGCAGTGGCTGAGAGCCAGTTGACCGAGAAAAGGGCTTATATTTCTCCAACCAGCATTTTCATGTTTGTGCCGGATAAAATGGATTATCCGGTGCGAGTAACTATTCAACCTTATCGCGGATTCAGCAATATTTCGACCGGGCTCGAGCCTGCCATTGAGCAACCGAATACTTTTTATGCCGAGAATTTTGATGTCCTTTATGATTGCCCGATTTATGTCGGCAACCAGGAAGTTATAAAATTTGAGGTCAGTGGAGTTCCTTATGAGCTGGCGGTGGATGAAGCCGGAGAGTTTAATCGCGCTGAAATCATTTCCGCTTTAAAGCGATTGATTGTGGCTGCCACGGGGGTGGTTGGAGAAATTCCTTACCGGCAGTACGTATTTATAATGATGGGACCAGGAAGGGGAGGCCTCGAACACAGGAATTCGATGGCCGTTTTTACCGGGATTCCAAAGGTTGAAGATCGCCGGGCTTTTCAGAGTTGGCTGAGTTTTATCGCCCACGAGTTTTTTCACCTTTATAATGTTAAGGCCATCAGACCGCTGGCTCTCGGACCGTTTGATTATGAAAAAGAAAACAGAACTAACCTGCTGTGGTTTTCCGAGGGCGGCACAGTCTATTATGAATACCTGATCTTAAAGCGGGCCGGATTCATCACCCGAAATGAATTTCTGGAAACCTTCAGTCGGATAATAGAAAGAGTAGAAAATTCAGCTGGAAGAAAAATGGAGAGTGCCGCCCAAGCCAGCTATAGAACCTGGGAAGAACCTTTTTTTGGAAGCGAAACTACTATTTCTTATTATGATCTTGGGGCCATTCTGACGATGATTCTGGATTTAAAAATCCGGCAGGCTACTGATGGCCAGAAGAGTCTGGATGAGGTAATGAAGTTGCTTTACCATAGATATTACCAACAGGAGAGAAGGGGATTCACTGAGGAAGAGTTCAGAGCAGCTTGTGAAGAGGTTGCTGGGGCCGACCTTTCAGAATTTTTTAATTATGTCTACACCACCGAGCCGATTGATTATGATAAATACTTAGGATATGCCGGGCTAAAACTGGAGGTTAAGGAAGCGGAGAATGGCCGTCGAACTTATGCTATAAAAATACTGGAAGAACTTAATGGCCAGCAATTGCGCCTTTTAACTGGCTGGCTATAGCTTAGCTAAAGATTAGTGACCAACACCTGGCGATAGGAGAAAGGGCCTCCCATTTTTCAATGGTAGATTTTTATTGTGCGGCTGAGCACCTCGGTAGTTTGAGCCACTAAGCGGCCGGTAAAGCCTGGCTGCTGGCCGCCCACTGAGATTACCAGCGGTCCGGGCTCGATTACCGGATTACCAGCGCTATCGTAGGTCATCATCTCGCGCGGCTGCACGGTCAGGCTAATTTTCTGTTTTTCACCAGCCCGCAAGAAAATTCTTTTATAAGCGGCTAACGAGCGGATGGGATTGACTGGTGATTTTGATTTAGGGCGACTGAGATAGACCTCAATTACTTCTTCTCCATCGCGCGGTCCGGCATTCTTGACTTCTACTGAGAGGGTCAGTTCCTTTCCTGCCTCGATAGATTTAGGCGCGATAAGATTTGAATAGCGAAACATAGTATAGCTTAAGCCATAACCAAACGGGAAGAGAGGCTCCTTTTTGAAGTAACGGTAGGTGCGTCCGGCCATCCGGTAGTCGGTGAGGGGAGGAAGGTCATCAGCCGATTTGTAAAAGGTTACTGGCAGGCGACCCGCTGGATTGTAATCACCGAAAAGCACTTCAGCGATCGCCTGGCCGGCAGCCTGGCCAGGATACCAGGCTTCAATTATCGCTGGAACCAGTTCAGTAGCTCGATTGATGGCCAGCGGGCTGCCGTTTATAAGGACCAGGATTACTGGCTTTCCGGCCGCCACTCTGGTTATTTCTTCTAAAAGTTTTTCCTGGTTGGCCGGGAGGTCTAAGCTCAGGCGATCACCGCCCTTGAACCCAGGCACCGGGACATCCATTTCTTCACCTTCAAGTCTGGGGGAGAGGCCCAGGAAAAGTACAACGGCCTCAGCTCGCCGAGCAGCTGTTACTGCGCTTTCGAGCGCATTTGGGGCGGGCTTTTTCCACAGGAGGCTCATACGGGCCAAGCGGGCGCGGTGGCTAAATTCAATCTTCAGAGCGGCTAATTTTCCTTTTTCCAGATGAACTTTTTTGTATATCTTTTGCAACTCATGGGTGCCATTAAACTGGGCGATGAGCTGACCATCAAGGTATATTTTGAAAGTGTTGAAGCCTTCGCCGCCAAGATAATAATCGCCGGTTTCCGGCGGGATCAGGAATCCGGTCCAGCGAATGCTGAAATTATCTGGGTCGAACTCTGAAAAAGGGGCATTTTCCCACCAGTTGAAATCAATTACCGGATCAATCCTGACTGCAACTGGCTTTCCCTTCAATTCCTGGTTGTTGAAGTATTCGCCCTGCAGGCCATTTTCTTTGGCTTCTGATGATGGCTTTAGGAACTCAGATGGAATAACGGTCATAACGGGTATTCCTTCGGCCCAGTCAGTTCCTGGCTCGTAAATGATTTCAGTGCGTTGGCCGAGTAAGTCCTTTAGTCCCCGAAGAGGAGTAATTGGCTCAGCTGGAAATCCGTTGTAATTACCAAGTAGGACTTCAACATCGTCAGCATTCGGTCCGATAATTGCCACGGATTTAAGGGACTTGGGTAATGGGAGAGTTTCGCCCCTGTTTTGAAGCAGCACAATGGATTTCCTGGCGGCTTCCATAGCCAGCGCCCGGTGCTTAGGTGAGTCTACGACCGAATAAGGAATGCTGGCATAGGGTACCCGGTCAGCTGGATCAAACATGCCGAGCTTGAAGCGGGCTAAAAACAACCTTTTTACCGCGAGATCTATTGTGGATTCATCTACCAGACCTTTCTTGACGGCTTCGAGAAGTGAGCTATAAGTCCGTCCGCAGTTTAAGTCGGTGCCGGCTTTAAGAGCCATGGCGGCTGCTTCGGCCAGCGTGGGTACTAATTTATGGGTAGCATAGATATCATGGATGGCATCGCAATCTGAGACGACATAACCTTCAAACCCCCATTCTCGGCGCAGAATATCGTTCAGCAGGAATGGGCTACCGCAGCAGGGCAGATGCTCGTAGCGGTTATAAGCGCACATGACAGAGTAAGCCCGGCCTTCGCGTACGGCCATTTCAAAATGGGGGAGATAACTGCTCCGGAGAGTCGGGAAATCAACGATGGCATCAAACGTATGACGGTCTGGCTCAGGACCGCTGTGGACAGCGTAATGCTTGGCTGTGGCGATGACTTTAAAATACTTAGGATTTTCGCCCTGCAATCCCCGGATGAAATTCACGGCCATGGTGCCGGTAAGATAAGGGTCTTCACCATAGGTTTCCATGCCCCGTCCCCAGCGCGGGTCGCGAAAAAGGTTTATATTGGGTGACCAGAAGGTCAGACCCTGGTAAATGCCCCGCTGACCACGGCGGACAGCTTGATGATGCTTAGCCCTGGCTTCATCAGAGATTGCTGTGGCCACCTGATACATTAGATCGGTGTCCCAGGTAGCGGCAAGGCCAATGGCCTGGGGGAAAACTGTGGCCAGTCCAGCACGGGCTACCCCATGCAGGCATTCGTTCCACCAGTTATACTTCGGAATGCCCAGCCGATCTATCGCCGGAGCATCATTCATCAGCTGGCCGATTTTTTCTTCCAGGGTCAGCCTTCGGACGAGATCAACCACTCGTTCTTCCGCTGGCAGGTCCGGGTTCATAAACGGAAGCTGGACGACGGCTTCCTTTTTATCTTCTTGGCCAGGTTGTGTTCCTCGGGCTGGAGATATTGAGCGATGGGTTAAGATAATGACCAGAAATAAAAATGTTATGAAAAATAATTTAATGAGGGTCTTTCTGGTTTTCATGGCTTTTCTCCAAAACAAATAATTTCGTTATCAAGTTCTTGTTTATAGCTTAAAACCATAATTTATAAAAAAGTGGGAAAGAAAAAAATAGGAATTTTGATGTCCCCAATTTATGTCTTGTCCTGAATTTTAAGCCTAAAAAACAGGGAAACGTCAATCTCTAAAAAATCGGAAAAATCTAGGGTGTCCCGATTTTTAAGGGTGTCCCGATTTTTAAGGGTTGCAGGAGGAAGGACCAGGAATAAGCTTGAGGCTTAATCAGGTACTGCGGATGGGGCTTGGCACCCCAGGAATTATCGCCGCCGACTCCCATCTGCCTTAAGTCTATGGTGACATATAGATTGTTTCTTCTGGGGACATCGATAAAATGCTTTTCTCCGCGTTCTTTTAAGGTCAAATCTTCAGGAGTATAAGGAATGGCGGCGAATTCGAATATCGGCTGACCGATGAATTTAAGTCCTATTCCGTCCTTGTTTCTAATGACCAGCCACCTGGTATCAGTTCTATTGCCGAATTCCTGAGGGCAGACATAAGGAATAACCTGATCGGCTATGGTTGTCTGGTAAATCCCAACAAAAGCTGAAGTCTTCCGGTCGCAGTAATTTTCATAAGGCCCGCGGCCATAGTATTCAATCTGATCAAAGCCATCGGCTATTCCTAAGAGCATTCCAATCCGGGGGATTTCAGGGAGTTTTTCCGGGTTAGTCGGCTTGAATTCATTGTCAATTCTCACGACTCCATCTGGGGCCACCGTGTAAATTGTTGTATTGCCGGACTCAACTGAGGGGAGATAAAAGTCCACTCTAATGATTACCTGTCCTTTCTTGTCTTTAGTGACTTTAAAAGCTTTTACTTGCCGATTTAAGCTTGCTTCTCTCCAGACTTTAAGCCTCTCGGGCATCCGATTGCCGAAATCATTGTCAGTTGGCGCTCTCCAGAAATTAGGCTGGGGTCCATCCTTTAGTAGTTCAACATTCTGGAACTTATATGAGGTTAGCCGTCCCTCAGCCCGGTCAAACGTCAGGGCAAAGTCCTGGCCGCTGACGATGATTTTATTCTGGTCACTTTTATTCTCTTTTATTTTTAACTTGGGCAGCTTCGGATGAGCAATAATTTTAGAGGCGTCAACTTTTGAACCAGGGGAAAGGTTTTCCCGGGGCCCTTCAATTTTTAATTGCTCTGAAGCGATGGTAAAATCTACGGGTATCAATTGATGGTCTAATTCCCGGGCGGACTTAAGTTCAAAATTCAGGAAAATTTCATCATTAGATTTAAAAATTTCGGGCGGGAGTTTTATCTTGATTTCAGCTGATTGATGAGGAGCAATTTCAGGACAGGACAGCACCCCTTTAGTCGATAGGGCGCCGTTTTGGAGTAACTCCCAATGGAGATAAAAATCATTTTTATTTAAACTGAGAAAGTCGTATTTATTGGTAAGCTTAACTCTAACTTCAAGTTGATCCAGCTGAGGCGATTCGATTAGCTCAAATTTTGCTGGCTGGTAAACTTTTTTTACTTCCCATAAGGCTGGATGGGGAGTTCGGTCTGGGGCTAATAGCCCATTGCAATTAAAGTTGGCATCGGAAGGAGTTCCTGGCGGTCCATAATCTCCCCCATAGGCCCAGAACAGTTGCCCCTTATCATTTTTCTTGGCAAAACCCTGGTCTACCCAGTCCCAGATGAAGCCACCCTGGAGCACCGGATATTTTTCAATAACATCCCAGTAGTCCTGGAGATTTCCGGTGCTGTTGCCCATTGAATGGTCATATTCGCACATTATTAACGGCCGGCTTGGATTACTCTGAGCGTATTTTTCCAGATGTTCGATTCGGGCGTACATCGGGCAATAGATATCGGTATCCCAGCTTAATTCAGCTCGTTCATAATGAATTGGCCGGCTGGGGTCGCGCTGCTTTATCCAGCGATAACCTTCTTCAAAATTGATGCCGTTCCCCGCTTCATTTCCCATTGACCAGATAATCACTGAGGGATGATTTTTGTCTCTTTCTACCATTCTTCTCATCCTGTCCAGGTGGGCTGGTCCCCAGTCAGGATTTTTAGCCAGGCTTTTTTCTCCGTAGCCCATCCCATGCGACTCGATATTAGCTTCATCAATTAAATAAATGCCGTAATAATCACATAATTCGTACCAGTAGGGGTCATTAGGATAATGGCTCGTGCGAACCGCATTGATATTATTCTGCTTCATCAGTTTTATATCACGAAGCATAGATTCTTTTGATACTACCTGACCAGTCCAGGGATCGGTTTCATGACGGTCGACACCTTTGAAATACACTGCCTTTCCATTGATTAATAGCTGGGCATTTTTTATCTCCACGCTCCGAAAACCGATTTTCGTAGTTATGGCTTCAAGCGGCTGATTGTTTTCATCAATAAGTTCAAGGGTTAGACGGTAAAGGTTTGGCGTTTCGGCCGTCCACGGTCTGGGATTTTCGATTTCTCCCTGGAAATTTATTAGCTTTTTTGTCTGGGGCTTCAGGGTAAAGGTTTTCTCTTCCTGAAAAATGAGTCGGCCATCATCATCTAGCAAGCCGGCTCTAATGGTATAAGCTGAAAGTTCGTTTTGTCGGCTCCGGGGAGAGGCATTAGCCATCAGGTCGTTGAAGATCTCAACATCCAGGTTCAAGAGACCATTTTTATATTCGTTATCAAGTGGAGTCCGGGCAAAAAAATCCCTGATTCTGACTGACGGAGCAGCATAAAGATAAACATCTCTTTCTATCCCCGACAGGCGCCACATATCCTGGCATTCGAGGTAAGAACCATCCGACCAGCGATATACTTCCAGGGCCACCAAGTTTTCTCCTGGCTTCAGGTAGGGGGTTATTTTAAATTCGGCTGGAGTCTTGGAATCTTCACTGTAACCAACTTTTTGCCCATTAACCCAGATGTAGAAAGCAGATTTTACGCCGCCAAAATGAATAAAAACATCCATTCCCCTCCAACTATCCGGGACTGTGAATTTAAGGCGATATGAGCCAACAGGATTATTATCGTGAGGAATATGGGGCGGCTGAGGATTCTGGGGAGCAAATTCATAGTCGCTATTGACATAAATAGGAATACCATATCCGTTAATCTCCCAGTTGGCGGGAACATCGATTTCTGCCCATTGGCGGTCATCAAAATCGGGTCGCCAGAAATCAAGCGGCCTATCGGACGGCTTGGGTACCCAGTGGAATTTCCATTTTCCATCAAGTGATTTATACCAGGGAGATTTTTCTGGCTCCATTCTTAGGGCCTGGTTCAAATCAGGAAAAGGAATATAAGTAGCGTGAGGTAATTCAGTATTTATGGCAAAAACCTTGGGATTTTCCCAATCATTAACCTGATTTTCCTCATTTGATGGATTAACTATCTGTCCGGTGGTGGCAGATAGCCCCAAGGCAAAAAATAATAAAATTAGTAAAACCAAAATTTGTTTATCTTTCATTTCGACTCCTGAAAAATCAAAAATTAGTAATTCTATAACCGGATTTCAGTCACTCTTATTATATTTTTATTAATTAACAGAGTGTCAAGCGGAAATTAAAATTGTCAGCTAAAAGCGAGCGGCTGTTCATCTGGCTTTTTATTTTAAAGAAAAAAATTAAATAAACTATCCCAACTGGCCAGGCATAATTAGAAAAAGATAAAGCCTTGACTAACGAGTTTATAACTGAATCCCGGACGGCAGATAAAAACGAGCTATTTCTCCCAGAGCTTTTCTGGGTATTGGCCTGTGGCAATAAGTTTTTTCAGACCCTCCTTGACCCAAGGTCGGTCCTGCTGATAGGTGACCCCAAACCATCGGTCATCAGTGGTCAACACTCTAACTCTGGCTTTTTTCTCCCTGGATAGGGCTCCGATTACTTCAGGAATGTAGAACTCCGATTTACTTAGATTAGTAGCTGGGTCGGTCAAAAAGTGGTGAAATCGAGATTCAAGCTCCGGAAAGATACTGGGCGTCAGGCCGAAGATATTCATCGAAGCAATATCATCAGGTGAAAGCAGATGCCAATTCTGGCCATCTTCGGTATATTTTATACCATCAGGAAATTTCTGAACTTTAGTTCTTTCCTTGAGGTCGAGGAGGTATCCATCTTCGGATATCCGACAGATACCTCGAGCTACATGCCCGTGTTCGGATAAAGTATTACCCAGGCGGTAACCGACCATAGCATAATTATAATGGGAGGGACAGTCTTCTGCTTTTCTCATATAATCGGCTAACTTTTTCAGGGCGTCAAAACCATAAAAATCATCGGCATTAATTACCAGGAAATTGCCGGGAACCACCGGTTGACACAGGAGGATAGCCTGCCCGGTTCCCCAGGGTTTTGTTCGGTCATTGGGAATCTTGAAGCCAGGGGGCAGGGCCATGTCCAGCTCCTGGAAAATATAGGATACTTTAAAGTATCTTTCGGCTCGATTACCTATTTTTTCTCGGAAGATGGATTCAATATCATGACGGATGATGAAGACCACTCTTTCTATTCCGATTCTCCAGGCATCATAAAGCGAATAATCAATGATGATTTCTCCGTTAGGACCGACCGGATCAACCTGCTTCAGCCCGCCGTAGCGGATTCCAGCGGCCATAATAATCAGAGTTAATTCTTTCATTTCATCACCTCGACTCAAAATTAAATATCACAAATTTTCAATGAAAAAAAGATAAGGGCAACTAAAGCTGAATTTAATCTGTGACTTATCTTAAGCCCCCCATTTCTTTAAAACTTCTGAGGAAGCTTTTTTCTCTGATTTGTCCCTTATTTTTACTTACCAGACAGAGGCTTTTATTGTATAATTTAAGCAATTAAGGTGGTTAAATGATTAAATCGACAACGGTTATCTGTATCAGGCATAACGGCCAGGTAGTTATGGCTGGAGATGGCCAGGTGACTCTTGGCCAGACGGTGCTTAAAAGTACTGCCCAGAAAGTCAGGCGACTTTATAAGGGAAAAGTCCTGGCCGGCTTTGCCGGGGCTACCTCTGATGCTTTTGCCCTGTTTGCCCGCTTTGAGGGTAAGCTGGAAGAATATCGGGGAAACCTTTCCCGGGCGGCAATAGAATTGGCCAAAGATTGGCGGCTGGATAAATCGTTGCGTCAACTGGATGCTTTACTGATAGTGGCCGATGAAAATAACACTTTTCTTATTTCCGGCACGGGCGATGTGGTCGAGCCCGATGATGGGATTATTGCCGTGGGCTCAGGAGGTCCTTATGCTCTGGCTGCTGCCCGGGCGCTAATCAAGCATACCAATCTGACAGCTAAGGAAATCGCCCTGGAAGCGCTTAAAATCGCCGCTGAAATATGTATTTATACCAATAATAATTTCACCGTAGAGGAACTTTAATGAGTATTGAAATTGAAGGCAAAGTTATAAAGCCAGAAACACTTTTTTCCCGAAAAGGAATAGAGGAAGAGTTAACTCCCCAGGAAATTGTGTCTGAGCTGGATAAATATATCATCGGTCAGAAAGCAGCTAAGAAAGCCGTGGCTATTGCCCTGAGAAACCGCTTCCGCCGCCGGAAGTTACCTCCGGAACTGGCAGATGAGATTGCCCCCAAGAATATTTTGATGATTGGCCCGACCGGAGTAGGCAAGACTGAAATTTCCCGGCGGTTGGCCAAGTTAACCTCTTCTCCCTTTCTCAAGATTGAAGCCAGCCGTTTTACAGAGGTCGGTTATGTTGGGCGGGATGTAGAATCAATGATTCGCGATCTTGTACGAATTGCTGTTGATATGGTAAAACAGGAAAAAATCAAAGAGATTGAGACTAAGGCCAGAGGAAATGTCGAAGAGAAAATTCTTGATATTTTATTACCTCATAATCGCCGCCGGGAGATCGGTTCAAGCCCGGAAGATCAAAAGAGATTTCAAGAAACCAGAGAAAAACTCCGGCGCCAGTTGCGGTCCGGACTCCTGGATGAAAGATTTATAGAAATTGAGGTCAAGGAAAGTCCGGCTCCACCGTTTGAATTTTTCTCCAGCAATGGCCTGGAAGAAATTGGAGTCCAGATTCAAGAAATAATTCCTGGCTTTTTAGGAGGCCGAACTAAAAAGAGAAGAGTGAAAATTAAAGAGGCCAGGGATATTTTGTTAGAAGATGAAGAAAAAAGGTTGGTCGACATGGACCAGGTGGCCAGGCTGGCGATAGAAAAAGTTGAACAATCTGGAATAATTTTCCTGGATGAGCTGGATAAAGTGGCCGGGCGAGAGTCCGGGGTTGGACCTGATGTTAGCCGGGAAGGGGTGCAACGCGATCTTCTGCCGATTATTGAAGGTACCACTGTGAGTACGCGTTTTGGTCTGGTGAGGACTGACCACATCCTGTTTATTGCCGCTGGAGCCTTTCACGTAACCAAACCCTCGGACCTTATTCCTGAACTTCAGGGGCGTTTCCCCATAAGGGTGGAACTAACGCCACTTACGAAGGAAGATTTTGTCCGCATTCTTACTGAAACTGAAAATGCCTTGATCAAACAATATAAGGCTTTGTTAGCTACTGAAGGGGTGGAAGTGGAGTTCACTCCAGAGGCGATTGAAGAGATTGCTGCCATTGCTGAAAAGGTAAATGAAGAGGCGGAAAATATTGGAGCCAGACGCCTTCATACGGTTATGGAAAAAGTGATGGAAGATATTTCTTTTGAGGCGCCCAACCTAATTGATAAAAAAATGGTTATTACCAGGGAATATGTCCAAAAGCAATTGAGCGAAATTCTAAAAGATCAAGACCTGCGCAAATTTATCCTTTAATGAAGAAAATACTGCTAATAGTTTTAGGCGGAGCCTTAATTCTGGCCAGCTCTGGCTGTGGGAGGAAGGGACCGCTTCAGGCACCTGTTCCCCGGGTTCCTCAGGAGATTAAAGATTTTAAAGTTGACCAGAGAAGAGAAGACCTGATTTTTTCTTGGACAAATCCCTTGAGCTATCTTGATGGCCAGCCTCTGGAGATAGCTTCCACTGAGATTCTGGCACTGGAAAAATCTGACTGTGAGAGCGCTAAAAAAATAAGGGAGGAAGAATTTTTAAAAATGGCCAAGCCGCTGTCCCTGATGGGAATTGGTAACCTGGAATTAAAAAGGGGCCAGGCAGTGTTGAAATTAGAAAATGATAAAGTCCTGGGGAAATGTCTGATTTTAGCTCTGAGGGTTCGAGGGAAGAAAGGGGGGTGGTCTAAAATTTCTAATCAAGTTACAATTGTCCCCCGGCTGGTTGCCTCACCGCCGGAAAATCTTAAAGCCGAGGTTGAGGAAGATAAGATTTCTCTTAGCTGGCAGCCGTCGCGCTATTCTTATGATAGAAAAACTGAAATTAAGGTAAAAGGGTATAATATTTATCGCTCGTCAGCCGGAGATTTTCAGAAAATTAACGAAAAGTTAGTGGAAAAGACCACCTTTGAAGACCGCAATTTTAATTTTGGCCAAACTTATCGATATTTTGTCCGGGCAGTGACGGGCGAAGGTGGAGATTTAAGAGAAAGTGCAGATTCAGAAATAGCTGAAATTACCGCTAAGGATGTCTTCCCTCCAAAAAAGCCAGCCGAAGTCCAGGCCCTGGTGACTGAAAACGGCGTCCGGCTCACCTGGCTGCCCAACAGTGAGAAAGATCTGGCCGGCTACCGGATTTATCGTCGGAAGGAGGGTGAACAGAAGCAGTTACTAACACCTGAGCTTATCTCCATTCCCTTTTTCCTGGATGCTGGAGTTGAAAAGAAGGTTAGCTATGTTTATTCTATTGTGGCTGTGGATAAATCAGGAAATGAGAGTTATCCTGAAGAAATCAGGGTAAAAACTTAATTAAAATGAAGGTATATCGTTTCCGCTACCGAAAAAGAGTTTTATATGGAATTCTCAAAGAAGAAATCCTCTTTCCGATAAAAGGATCAATTTTCGGTCGATACTATCTGGACGATAGTCCGATTCCCATTTCTGAGGTAACCCTTCTTCCCCCTGTTAGCCCTTCTAAAATTGTCTGCCTTGGAAGGAACTACAGGGAGCATGCTGAAGAACTGGGTCATGAAGTCCCCCCCGAGCCACTTTTATTCCTGAAGCCTCCAAGTGCGGTTATCGGACCGAATCAGGCTATAATTTATCCGGCGATGTCTCAGAGAGTTGATTATGAAGGGGAACTGGCGGTGGTCATAAAAAAAAGAGCCAGAAACTTATCGGCTGAAGATAATTGGACTGATTATGTTCTCGGCTATACTTGTTTTAACGATGTAACTGCCAGAGATCTCCAATCTAAGGATGTTCAATTCACCCGGGCGAAATCATTTGATACCTTTGCTCCTATTGGGCCGTGTGTGAGTACTGATGTTAATCCAGAGGCGGTTCATTTAAAAACTTTTCTCAACGGGCGACTGGTCCAATCGGGGAATACCAGGAACATGATTTTTCCTGTTTCATTCTTAATCAAGTATATTTCCAGGATAATGACTCTTGAACCCGGGGATGTGATCGCCACTGGTACCCCGGCC
>PNJE01000079.1 GCA_002877915.1 Candidatus Aminicenantota bacterium | reverse complement strand
TTGGACCATAAAATTGATCAGCCGCCAGGCTTAAGGCCTGGACTCCCAACTCCTTTACTTTAACCGGTATAGAGCCTACGGCCGCTACGGCATCAGAATGGAATAGGATTCCTTTTTCCTGGCAAAATCGCCCTATAGCCTCGAGCGGCTGGATAGTCCCGATTTCATTATTAGCCAGCATTATTGAAACCAGCACTGTGTCGGGAGTGATGGCTTCTTTCACCTTCTCCAGCTTAACCTGACCATTCTCATCAACTGGAATAATTTTAGTTTGGAAACCAAACTTTTCCAGAAATTTAACTGAACGATGAACAGAAATATGCTCAATAGCGGAGATCACTATCTGCCGTCCCTTGGCTTGATTAGCCAGGGCCAGACCTTTTATGGCCAGGTTATTAGCTTCTGAGCCAGAGGAAGTAAAAATAATTTCTTCGCTTTCCGCGCCAATCAGAGCCGCCACCTGCTCCCTGGCTTTTTCTACTGCCTCAGCTGCCCTCTGACCAAGTGAATGTAGACTCTGAGCGTTACCAAAATTTGTCTGGAAATAAGGAAGCATCGCCTCGAATACTTCCGGTTTTAAGGGAGTAGCTGCCTGTCGGTCAGCATATAACCTGAACATTTAAATTTCTCGATTAATAATAATCAATTGGTTATCAAACTGAAACTACACTTTTAATTTCAGGAATTTCTTTTTTCAACAAACGCTCAATTCCCATCTTCAGGGTCATCTGGGAAAGCGGGCAGCCGCCGCAGGTTCCAACTAATCTTACCGAGACCACACCATCAACCACATCTACCAGTTCCACATCTCCACCATCGGCCTGCAGAGCTGGTCTGATTTTATTTAAAACTTCTTCGACTTTTTCTTTCATTTAAATTCTCCTCTCCTAATTGGGGCTTAAAAATATCTCATCTATAGTTTAGGCTTTTCTGGGGAATTTTTCAACTATTAATCCTACTATTTTAGTATAATTTGGGGCGTTTTAATTTTTAGCCTTTTCTTTTTTCATGGATTCCAAGTTGACCGACAGCCCATCATAAGCAGCTATTACCTCTACCCCGGTTTCCTGGCTCAATCTTTCAGCCACTTTTCTCGGGTCCGCCCGGAGCATAGTCATTCCAAAATGGGTAATAAAAGCTTTCCGGGGCTTTATCCCGGTTAGAATCCTAACCGCATCTTCTTCTGTCAGATGCATAATCTCATCATTTCCGCCGGTGGCTCTGACCAAGTTTATAATTAGGAAGTCAACTTCGCTATAAGCAGGAATAAGCTCCGGGAAAAATTTAGTATCTACCAAGAAGCCAACTACTCCCTCGGGTAAGTAAAATTTTAAACCATAAGTTTCCGCTTCATGGTGGTGAGCAGGAGAAGTTCTAACTTTCAGTTCGCCCAGGTAGTATTCTTTCTCCGGTTTTAAGACCTCGATTCGCTCTAAGTAATTTTTTAGATAATTAAAGACAACCGCCTCCCGGCCCTCGAGGCATTCAGCTGGGGCGAATAGCACTCCCCTTTTCTTGAAGCCCCCAGCGGTCATAGCATCAATAAGAATGTTGACATCATTTGAGTGATCGATATGTTTGTGAGTGAGGAAAATAGCTTCCAATGAAGTTGGATCAAGAGAGGGACGGCTATGCACCAACCGGACCAGGGCGCCGGGTCCGGGATCAAGAATCATTTTTTTCCCTGAAAACTCAAGATAAGTCCCTCCTGAAGCTCGAAGCTGTTTGGCCACCACAAATCGGGCTCCGGCCGTTCCTAAAAATTTAAAGAAATCTCCTCCCGGTAACTCAGCTATCTTCTTCTTCACCATGTTTCTCCGGTTCGACATGGATAGTGACGTCACCATTAAATTCATTTTTCATCAATTCTTCCACCCTCGTGGCAATCACATGAGCCCGGTCCACCGGCATATTTCCGGGAACCTTAAGATGAGCAGTAACTTCAGTATGATCTCCATAATTATGCACATGAAGGTGATGAATGCCTTCGAGTTCTGGAAATTCTTCCCGGACCGAAGCCGAGACCCGGTAAACCTTATCCTGAGGGGGGCTTTCTCCAATCAAATAACTGGCCGAATGGCGGATTATTTCCAGGCTTGCCTGTAAAATTAATATTGAAACCCCCAGGCCCATTATTCCATCAAGCCACCAAGCTTTCCGGCTGAAAAGGGCTCCAAAGACAATTAGAATTGAGGCAATAGCATCACTGCGGTGATGCCAGCCATCGGCTCTCAGGGAAGCTGAATCCGCTTTCTTCCCAGCCCAGAAGGAAAACTGCGCTAATCCTTCTTTGATCAGGCTCGAAATGGCAAATACTAAGATAGCCAGCTCACTGAATTTCATGGCTTGATGATGAATTAGCCTTCGTATTGATTCATAAAAGAAATTACCGGCCACTACCGCCAGCAAAGTCCCGATTATGACAGAAGCCACGGATTCAGCTTTGCCATGGCCAAAAACATGTTCCTTATCCGCTGGCTTGCTGGCCAGCCAGAAACCTATAATAACTACTATAGAGGTCAGAGTATCTGACAGAGTATGCCAGGCATCCGCCACCATCGCCACCGAGCCGACCTTTCGGCCGACCAGAAATTTAAGAAAGAAAAGACCCAGATTGAGAAAGACGGAAATATACCCCTCCAGATAAGCTAACTTCTTTTTTTCAGAAAAATTCATAGTCATCAGCTTTAATAAAAAATTCTATCACCATTCTAAAATTCTTTTAAGCCGAAAAAACAGAAATCGAGGAAATAATCAGGTTTTGATATTCACTTTTTTCATCGGCCGGCCACAGCAAAGAATAATGTGCTCTTCGCCGCATCCACATTCCTTATCTACGATCAGCCGATAACCACAGATCTCGCATTCAAAACCATTCAACACCCCCTTGGTTTCAGCTATTCCTTTCTTAAGGATTGGCTTTGGAGCAGCCTTTTTTCTGGCTGGAGCCATTTTCTTTTTTTCAGGCATTTTCTTCCTCCCTTTCTTATTGCCTAAAAATCTTTATTGTTATTATTTTATATGCCTAAAATACTCTTTGTCAAAAATTTGAAAAATTTTATTAAAGTGAACCAAGGAGCCTAAAAATAAATTAAAAAACAGAATCATTCAATTGAGCCTAATTTTGTTACCGGCAGAAGACTCCTGCACTTATCGAGAAAACTAATTTGGCCGGGATTAAACTATCTATTTGTATTTTTTTAAAATCAAAGATAAAAAGAGCAAGGAAAATCTAACCATCCTAAGTCCCCAGATCAAGCCAGTTTTAAAAAAGTTTGCCCCGATGGGAAAGATTGTGTTATATAATAATCAAATCTCAAATTTATATGATGTTAAAATATTTGTAGGAGGAGATGATGAAAAAATTTCGCTTTAATTATTTCCGAGCTGCCGGTGTTATTATCATTTTTCTGGCTCTGACCCAGATTCTGCCGGCCCAGGGAACTCAGCAGGAAAGGCTGCAGACGGGAATCGCCTTCTTTGAAGGGGGACAAACTGCCCAAGCCAAGGCCATTTTTGATCAATTAATAGCTGAGGGAATGGTTAACAATGATCTTTATTATTACCAAGGATCAGCCTTGATAAAGCAGAATAATCCAGAAGCCGCCCTGACTTACTTCAATAAAATTTTGCAGTCCGATCCTAACTCTCCCTATGGCTATATCGGCAAAGCTCAGTATGACCTGAAAAAAGCAAACTATTCGGCCGCAGAAACTGACCTTAATACTGCCTTGCAAAAAAATCCAAACTGCGCAGAAGGTTATTTTTATCGCGGGTTGCTCCGGGGCTACCAGAAAAAACTGGATTTAGCTATTGCCGACTTGGAAAAATGTCTCCAGCTCAAGGGTAACCACGCCTATGCCCACTATCAACTGGGGCTGGCTTATAACCAGAAGGGACGGAAGGACCTGATGATTGTTCATTTTCAGAAATTTCTTTATCTGGCTCCCCAAGCCCCAGAAGCTCCCCAGGTAAAAAGTCTCTTAAGCCGAGTCGGGTAAAATAAGCTAAAAATCTTGAAGAAAGAAAGCCGACTTAAGCTTAAAAAGCCTGGCCCAGACTGAAAAAGATGGTGCTTTTAGGTTCGCCCGGCCGGGGCTTAAGGTTAAAACCGTAATCGGCTCTTATCAAACCAATGGGGCTTTCAATCCGGAGTCCCAGACCTGCCCCGGTTCTCAGGCGAGCAGGATTAAAATCTCCAAGCCGGGAATAAACATTTCCAGCATCAAAAAAAGCTACTCCCTTAAAAATTTTGTATATAGGGAAACGCAATTCCTGGTTAATTACCAGCATGGCTTCTCCCCCTTCGGGCAATCCTGTCCAGATATCAACCGGGCCAACGGCATCCAGTTTAAAACCCCGGATGCTGGTTCCACCGCCAGCAAAAAACCTTTTACTGGGAATTAACACTTCCCCAAAAGCACTGGCCAACCCCAGGCGATAGCAGGACGCCCAGAGCAATCCGGGAACAATGGTCTTATACATAGTAAATTGAGTGAAGGTGCTGATATAATTTAGCTGTGAACCAAGAAATCTCGGAGAATAGCTGAAGTTAGCAGTAAGCAATGAACCACGGTGCGGATCAAACTGATCATCACGGGTATCCCGGTTGACCAAAATTGAAATTTCTGAGGTTAATACCCTGACATCATATGGAAATGGCCACGACGGGGTCGGCTCATAATCATGTATGCGGTTAAGTTTATAAACCCAGCTGACATCGAAACCCCGGACGACAGAGATCTTTTGTTGGAAGCTGGTACCTATCTGCTCGGTAATATATAGGTCCTTGATATCTTTTAAATAATAAAAAGAAAGCAAGGAATTAGTTTTCCTGGAAAAAATAAACGGTACTTTTAGAGAATATCTGGCCTCCTGCTGCCTCTTATTGGCTCTTAAGAAAAGAAGGCTATTCCAGCCCCAGCCGAAAAGGTTATTAAAATCAAACTGAGTGAAGCCTTCAAACTTAGTTTCGCTATTGTACTGAAGGCCATAAGTCAGAGTCATCCAGGGTTGTTCCTTGACCTGGATTAATATTTTTTCCCGTAGCGATTGAGAAGCCTCTGGGGCCGAGCTCATATTAACCATCTGGAAAACGCCGGAATCATAGAGGTTTTTCTGAGCCTGGGCCATTCTTTCCAGGCTGACCGGTTCTCCTAACTTTAGTCCAGATTCTTTAAGGATAAACGATGGCCGGGTGCGCCTGACACCGGAAATTTCCACTTCGGACACAAGAAACGGCTGACCCTCTTCCAGAATAAAAACTACCTGGTAATCAGGGCTTCCCTCGACCGGCTCGGCCCGGCTTTCTACCTTCACTTCTTTAAAACCAGCACTCCGATAATAATTGATAAGAGCAGTTTTATTTTCAGTGAGAGCTGGCCAGCTAAATATACTTCCCGGTTTTAGGGTCAATATCTTTTCGAGTTCGGATTCAGTTTTTGCTTTATAGCCCTCAAACTTGATAGAACGGACATGGCTCTGAGGACCAGCTTCTATTTTTAAACTTAAATTCAGTTCCCTTTTTCCTGAATTTTCTTTTACCAGCGGGGATTCTATCCTCGCCTGAAGGTAACCGTTTTCTAAGTAAAAATACTGAATGAGTTCCAGGGCTACCCGGCGGTCATAGATCAAGTTCCACAAACCGCTGGCTTTGGCTCCAAAGTAATTGGAAACCACCCGCCTGATAAGCGACTCCTTAAAAACTGGGTGACCCTCAAGTCGGAAGCTCTTTATTTTCCATTTTCCTCCCGTTCTTACTTCGGTCAGATAAATAATTTTATTATTTTCTTCCATTTTCCGGACGTTAACCACTGACTGGTAATAACCACGCCGTTCAAGTTCAAGAAGCACCATCTGCTGAAGCTGACTTAAGTTAGCTTCCTCTGGCAGGCGATTTACCCAGGAATTCAAAGCTTTCTTTCTCAGACGGGCTGGAAGTCGATCTCCCTCGAATCGAAATTCCACCGGCCGACCAGCATCAATAGAAATCGATAAGGAAACAGCCTCTCCGGTTTCTTCTTTTCTGGTTTCAAAACGAGCATTGGCATAACCTTTTTTTCTATACCATGAAGCCAATCGTTCTAAGGACTTCTGGACTTTGAAATTATTAAATTGCTTTCCAGTTTTAAGATTTAAAATTTTCTTGGCTTCGTCTGGAGAGATAACTGCCTCCCCTTTTATTTCAACCTGTTTTAATATCTTTCTCGGGACCTCTTCTTTAACCCCCAATTCTGATGTTTTATGGCCTAAGGAGAATCTATGCCTTAAGTTAAGGCCGACCGTGCCATCGTCCTGACGGAAACCTCTCAAAGAAAAGTTACGTCTGAGGTTATAATCCAGAATCCAGGTCTGATACTGGCTGTTGGCTAAATTAATGGAATAGGTAACAGCCACTTCCCTGGTCATCCTTTTCTTAATAGTCAGCCGGGCACCCGGATCCTGGAGGGTAGCAATGTTTAAAGGCTCAAGGATAACATCCTCCGCTTTAAGCCATTTTTTCAATGTTCTGGTGACGGGAGAAGTTAGAGGACTGGAAAATTGCTGGATTAGCTGAGAACTGATGGTATTGACCGCCGAGCCCTGAACTTCTTTCAGGCTTTTCCCAGTAAGCAGCAGAGCAGCCAGGTCTTCTTGAGAGCGGGTTGGAGTTGAACTCAGGGAAAACTTAAGTTCGGAAGGAGTCCCGGAAAGATTAACGTTCACTTCTACTTCTTCTTCCTGGTCGGTAACGTTACTCTTAAGAGAGATATCTAAATTAGGCTCAAGATTTTCTTTCCCCAGAAAATCAATCTGCATTCTTTCCACTGAGTATCGACGCTCTCCAATAACGATCTCCCCTGGGTAAGCATTTTCTATCCGGCCTGATAAAATGGGAGCCGGCACCGTCCCTTTAGCTTTGAGGTTGGCTTTAAGTTCCAGGTCAGCCAAGTTGTTTTTGATAATTATGTTTTCTATCGTCTGCACATTGACATCAAGAGCCACCTCATAAAGAAAAGGCGGAATTTCTGTCCCTACCGGCGAAACCCTGGTCAAAGCCATTTTCAGGCCTTGAGTGCTGGGGAAAAAATCCTGTCTATAGTTAGCGCTTAAAACCGAAAGATCCCCGCTTAGCAGCCAGCCCTGTTTATTCCGGTTCAAGTTCAACCTGGCTTTGGATAGGGTGGAAAGCCCCTGATAATTAAAATCAAAATCATTAAGATTAAAATCAATCTTAGCTGACTCCAGGCTAAAAGCCGGGCCAAAAAAGGCTTCTCCTGAGCTGGCAAAATCGCCCGAGTTGGCTCGGCCGTTGAACTGTTTTAGCCTGATTTTGGAATTATCAACTTCGATAAGTCCATTAACATTGCTGACCAAAATGGGCAGATCTAAAAATCGAACAAAAATTTCCTTGAAATCCCCTTTCCCCTCCACCAGGGGATTTTGCCGATCTCCTTTTAAATCAGCCTGGAGTTGAAACCGGCCACCGGCACTTAAACCTGTCAGCCAGGGATTGAAATCTGAAATTTCCAAATCACTCCAGAGAGAAAAATCAAGTTCCGGATTCTGAAAGTTCTTGATTCGAGAATGCCCAGAAAGCTTGAGCCTTGATTTTCCGGTCGAAAGATTAAAATCCAGAATTTTCAAGTCTCCATCTTCCCAGGCCAATTTCAAGGGGAAGTCGTTTTTTACCTCCAGATCATTGAGCCTCAAATTTAGATTCGGAATTTCAGCTAAGATCTGGACCCGAGAAAGATCAGGAGAAAATCCATTAATCGTGATCTGACCATCAGCCTTTCCCCCGGGGTTTAGATTTTTTAAAGATGGCACCAAGGTTGCCAATCCTTTAAAGTCAAAATCTTCAAATTTCAGCTGGGCCTGGAGTTTGGCCAGATCTTCTAACGGCAGAGAGAAATCGGCCTTTAAGTTTAAGGCTACTTCTGGTGGGACTTCTTCAACTTCTGGCCTGAGGCCCGCAAGTAAGGACAGGGGCATTTGCTTAATCCTGGCCTGTCCTTTCAACCAGTAAGGGCTATTAAATTCGAGTCCAGCTTCGAGACTTAGGTTAAAGAGAGGAACTTCCAGTTGCGCCTGCCCTCTCTGGCCATCTCCTGAAATTTTTAGCTCGAAATATGGCAGCCAGATTCTTTCTATCATTACTCCCTGGCCGACGAGTTGAAAATCAAGAACTGGAGATTTCCATAATCCCGAGCTCTTAAGATGAAAATCAATTTGACCTGACCGAATTGCCGGGACCCAAGCTTTTAGAAAGTCAGCTTTAAAATTCTCAGCGTTCAAATCTGCCTGTAATTCTCCAGTTTTATGAATAAAAATAAAATGGCCAGCCAATTGACTTTCAGCTTTGATCATTAATAATTTTTCCACTCGAAGAATTTCGTTTTGATAGCTGCCGGCTATTTCCAAAGAATCAATTCCCTGGTGGCCATAGGAAAGCTGGTCTAAGCTCAAGCCGAAGTCAATGGATGGAAAAGATGGGCTCCCCTTCATCTTTACCAGACCCGATAAGAAACCATTTAGATTCTGATGACCGTCTTTAGGGAGAAGTTCATTAAATTGGCCAAGATCAATCTTTGAAAAGGCTATCTGGCCTTCAAATTTATAGGGGTAAGAACTGACTTTTTCCTGTACTAAAAGCTCGCCAGAACCCTCTATCCGTCCGCGGTCAAACTCAACCACAAATTCCTGGATTTTCATCTGATCGGGGGTTCCGGATAACGAGATTTCCAGCCGGGGAACAAAAACTTTTCTTAAAGAAAAATTATCGCCTTTTAAAGCCAGGTCCAACTCAGGGCGCTTGAGAGAACCACGGAACTCACCTTCCAGCCGCAGTCGACCTTTCAAATCGCCCAATTTATTTAGCCTGGAATTAACCCTAGGAAAAATGTCGTTCAGACCAGAAGATAAAAGATTTGCCCTGACCACCCCAATATCGGGCAGATTAAGGAGCAGGCGCCCAGTAATTTTATCTCCATCAGTAAGAACCCCTTTAAAATTAAAATCAGTCTGAAAAACTTTGAGGGATAAATTTTGAATTTCCAATTTTCCCGGGGCATAAAAAGCCTTAATCTCAGATATGATAGGCACAAACGCTCGGGTTCCACTGGCAGAAAAACTTTTCTCTATCGGGCTTGATTGCCATTCAATCTTCGCCCTGATTTTTTTTGGAGATAATTCCGTCCCGCTAACTTCCACTTTTCCAGTTAAAACCGAATTTAGAATAAAAGGAAATCGGGGGGAAATAGATGAAAGCTGGCTTAAATCAATCCTGTTCAGGATCAGTTGAGATTGGAACGGTCCCCTAAAATCTGACAGCAATTTTGCCTTAAGCGATATTTGTCCAGTTGGCATTTTAATCAGGCCCTCAACCAGTTCGTTAGATTTGTCCACCGGTTTTACGGCCAGGTTAATATCAACCGGATTAATCCCATTAATGGATAGGGCTGTCCCCTCTAACTCTCCCGCTAAGCTTATATCTGGCAGTTTTCCAATAAGTTTGAAATTAAAGTTTAAATCGCCAGAACTTTTTTCCGGACTTTTAACCAGGTCATTAAACTCATCCAGATTTACCTTTCCGGAAAAATTTAAAGCCAGTTTAGCCTCCCTCAGGTAATCTTTTATTTCACCTGCCAGGTTGAGATTCGTTTGGGCCGTGCTCAGGTAAAATTTCCTTAGGTTTATCTGGGTGGAATTAAAGTCCGCCTCCAGATCCAGGCTCTTTAAAATCTTACGGGCAGACCCAATTTCAAATATTCCTAAGGAGGTATGCATCCAGGCTTGGTGCCATCCACTGGCCGGCTGATAAAGAACTTTTATCTCCACTCCAGAAACACTGGCAGAAATTGCCTGGTTCATATCCTGAAACGAAAATAAGGCCTCTTTTATCTCCAGATTATCGAGACGAAACTTAAATTTTTGGGGAGATTTCCTACCAGATTTATCAGCCGTTTTTATTTTTTCTTCTTTGCCGGCAGTCGATTTCAGGTAGATTTTAGGTCCGATAACTTCCAGGTCTTTTAGGTAAAGACTTTGGCCGGTTATTGATTTCCAACCAGAGCGCAGTAAAACTTTTTGACAGGAAAAATAATTCAGCGGTAACTGGCTCTTTTCTGTTGGCCGAACTTCAAGACCTTTAATAGAAGCCTGAAGTTTAAAAATATTCAGCTGGACACTTTCTGCCTTGACTATCAATCCAGCTTGCTGGTTTAAAATTTTCCCGGCCATCTTCAAGATTATTTTCCCAGCCATTCTGGTTTCCAGCAATAAAGCAACTGAAAGAATAATGATAGCCGCAATACCAGTCGTCCAGGCCAGGATTTTAAAGATTTTTCGGACAAACTTTTTTTTCTTTGGTCCCTCGGTTAATCCCATATAAAAATTATAACTTTTGATTAACTTATTATTCAACCAAATTAATTTTTAAGCTTACCTTCCCATTGTTTCTGCTGACCGCAGCCGCTTATTTTAAATCCGGGTCTATCTTTTAAAAATTAATCGATTAATAAAATTCTCTATTTCTCAATAACTGCACTGCCCAAACTCCTTCTCCCAGGAAAAAAATTTAAATTCCCGAGGTTCTCATCATCAGCCACGCCGTTTAAGCTGAATTTCCAGCCCACCCCAAAAAATCAATTTAGGTCTTGCTTAGGATTTTGTTTCAGGCTTTCAAATTACCATTCGAGGAATCAGAGGATTAATCCGGCTGATAATTTCATAACTAATGGTTCCAGCTAAAGCAGCCAATTGATCGGCAGTAATTCTGTCTTGGCCGTCGGTCCCAATCAGGGTCACCCGATCTTCAAGTTTTACTCCAGGAATATCACTAATATCAACCATGATAAAATTCATGCAGACTCGCCCTCTGACTGGAGCCCTTTTCCCTCTTATAAGAACATAAGCGGTATTAGAAAGGCTGCGATCATAGCCATCATAATAGCCAACCGGAACAATAGCCAGCTTGGTCGGCCGGGTAGTTCTATAGGTACAGCCATAGCCGATATAAGCTCCCCGGGGAACCGGCTTGATTTGAGCTACCCGTGCTCGCCAGCTTAAAACCGGCTTGAGTTTCAGGGGCTCCTGGCCTCGTCGCCGGCAGGAAACCAATGTCTCTTTGGAGGGCCACAATCCATAAAGGCCCAAGCCAACTCTGGCTAAATCAAAATAGGTTTCCGGAAAAAGAATACTGGCGGCGGTACAGGCGATATGCTTAATCGGAATTTCTACTCCCTGGTTTTTAAACCAGTTTATCGCCTCAATAAAATTTTGGAGCTGGAAACGCGGGTAAAAATCATCCGTGGTATCTTCAATATTGGCAAAATGAGAGGATATCCCTTCCAGAACGACCTCAGGTCTGGCTTTAATCAATTTGTAAATATTGCCGAGTTTTTTTATAGGAATTCCCTGGCGGTTTGTTCCCGTCTCTACTTTTAAATGAATAAAGGCTTTCTTCTTCAGCTGGCGGGCGGCCTCAGCTAAGGCTTTTAGATTATCTGGATTGTAGATTATAGTCCTTAAATCATATCTAACCACTTCTTTGGCCTTAGTTAAGGGAACGTATCCAAGAATAACCACCCGTTGGCCAATCCCAGCTTCCCTCAGAGTCATTCCTTCTTCTATGCTATTTACTCCCAGCCAGCCGATACCGGCTTCTCCAGCCAGACGGGCAATTTCCAGCAGGCCATGTCCATAAGCATTGGCTTTGACCACGGCCATCAATTGAGTTGGGCCTAGTCTTTTTTTAAATTCTTGAACATTATGGAAAAAAGAATCACGGCTGATTTCAACCCAGGAAAGGTGGGCTTGGTCAATTCTCATGGGTTATTCTCCCCGGGCCCGGCTAATCAAAAATCCACTTAAAAAAGTTTTTCCGCCTTTGGACCGAGCATTTTTTGAAGTTCTTCTTTCCGGTAAATCATATCCTGGCGATCTACCCCGGTGGAAATCAGGGCCACCTTGGTCTCCAGGACATCCTCCAGCCAACTAAGGTAATCTTTAAAACCAGACGGTAGCTGTTCTGGCTCTCTCAACCGGTGGAGGCTACCTGACCAGAGCGGAAAGCTCCGATATTCAGGCTCGACTCTTTCCAGAATCCATGGCTCAGAGGGAAATTCATCTAATCTGGATCCTTTGTAGCGATAAGCAAAGCAGGCTTTAATTTCCTTTAAACCTTCCAGCACATCAGGCTTGGTCAGAGCCAGCGAGTCTACTCCATTAATGCGGATGGCCGATCGAACAGCCACGGCATCGAACCAGCCCGGTGGTCGCCCCAAATTCATCACCCTTACTGGCAATCAGAGCCCCAACTTCATCCTTGAGTTCAGTCGGGAAAGGACCACTTCCGACTCTGGTGGTATAAGCTTTGGTAATTCCCAAAACATAATTTATTTGCTTTGGGCTGAGGCCGAGGCCAGTGCACACACCCCCGGCGGTACAGGAAGAGGAAGTAACAAATGGAAAGGTACCGTGGTCAATATCCAGAAGTGAACCCTGAGCCCCTTCGTAAAGAATCGATTGGCCAGATTTAATCATTTTCATAAGATAAACTGAAGTATCCTGAACATAAGGAGCCAGTCTTTCGCCCAGGTCCCGGTATTCAGAGAATATGTCAGCCGCCTTCAAAGGAGCATAGCCGAAGGCCTCCAGAATTTTATTTTTGGCCATAAGGTTATCTTCTATTTTTTCCAGAAGGACTTCCGGTTCTAAAAGATCAGCCACTCTTATCCCCCAGCGGGAGGCCTTATCTTCATAGCATGGACCTATCCCCCGACAGGTGGTCCCAATCATTTTTTTGCCTCTCAACTGCTCGCTGATTTTTTCCATCAGCGGATGATATGGCATTATAACCTGAGCAGCCCGGCTGACCACTAATCTTTTGGGGGTAACTTCAATCCCCAAGCACTTCAAATCCTCAATTTCTTTGAAAAAAGCCTGGGGGCTCAGCACCAGACCATTGCCGATGACACAGATTTTATCTGGATGGAGAATACCCGAGGGAATCAAATGAAGAACAATTTTCTTTCCTGATAAATATACTGTGTGACCGGCATTATGTCCGCCCTGATACCGGGCAATAATTTCAAAAGCCGGAGCCAGAAAATCTACAATTTTACCTTTACCCTCATCTCCCCACTGAGTTCCAATAACCAGCAAATTAGCCATTTTATTTTATCCTTCTTCTATTTCCTATTTCCGCCAGGGCGATTTTCCCGCTGGCCGACAGAAACAAACAGCAGGTATTTTATCAGATTTATATGGACGCTTAAAGGCTCAAAAATTAAATCCCAGTTGAATGGATAAATTATTATCTTTAATACTTATATTTTTTTCCTTATTCCAATCATATTCCAGCTTGGCATAAAAATTATCGAGGATGTCCAGCTTTAAACCGGCGGCGATTCGCCTCTTTTTAACCATGCTGTCAAGAAATATGTTCAGGGGTGGACCATTCTGGTCGTCTACCACGCATTGGGGAACCGCTGATTTCTGGTAGCTAAAATAAGGATGTAGCTTTTTTATAACCAGGCTGACGATTAGATAATATCCATCAAAATTCATTTTTTGATTCAGAAAGGGATGATCATAAATGGATTTAATATATTCGCCCCTGACTTCCCATTCCGGATTGACCCAAACAAGGTCAAATCCTTCAAATTGAATGGCCTTGGTTCCGGCAGAATCATATTTACCGCGATAAAAGGAACCACCTAATTCCACACCCTCACCGAATCTAAGGCCGAGTCTTTCTCCAGCTCCTTTATTTTTATTGACATCTTTAATAGTTGACCTCAAATAACCCTGCTCGTCAGCCGAGAGGCCATTAATTATATAAGTGGAAAGATAAATTATTTTGTAATTACTTTCCCAACAAATTCCGAGATCACTCCAGCGGTACGGGAAAAAATGGAAAACCAGCGGTCTCAGAACAGTTAAAGTTTGATAGGGCCGGGCTGAAGTATTGTACTGGCCAAAGGGAATCTCAAATAAACCAAACTTGAACTGGAAAAGATTGCTTCCCTGAAAGGAAAGATAAGCTTGCCTTAAAGTAAAATTCTCCTGAGACCTGGCCTGAACCTCGGTCAGAAAGGTCAGACTACCTGAAATCACGCCTGAAGCGGCCAGCCCCCCATAGAGATTTTCGAAAGTCCCCTGGGGGTACATCCCCTCAGCCTGGCTCTTCAAATACTCGAAAGAAAAATAGCCGCTGAATTTTACTTGAGCCTGGCCATATATGGACAGCGACAGAGCAACCAGGCCAATAACCAGGAATCTCTTTGATCTGGTCATTTTCTTCTCCTTGTCACTCTATAAAATTAGCCTCACTAAAAATAATGATCTCAGCCGAAGCATCCAGTTCCCTGATGGTTTTGCCGGTCATTATCCCAGCCAGACCATTCCCTACAATTACAACTCTCATTTTCCAATCTTTTTCTTTCCGCCGTCAGTGAGTCATTTAGCTTCTTCTACTTTCTGAAATAAATCCTTACTGGCTCCACACTGGGGACAAACCCAGTCATCGGGAAGGGATTCAAAAGGGGTGCCTGGCGGAATATTGCTGTCAGCATCGCCAACCTCTGGGTCATAAACATAGCCACACACGGTGCATTCCCATTTTTCCATTCTTCTGGTCTCCTTTCTCTTTGGTCTATTATACCGAAGTATCGGATTAATACAAACGCCAGTTTTCTGGTCGGCCTTCAATCAAGGCTTTTATTTTTTCTTTCAGCCGGCAATTTCTTCTGATTGGTTGATCATTCTTAATAGCAATGTGGAGCGCCCGATAGGAACCGATAATAATACTGAGCTTTCTGGCCCGAGTAAGGGCAGTATAAAACAGGTTGCGTTGAAGCATCAGATAATGTTGAGTGAGTAAGGGCATAACCACCGCTTGATATTCATTGCCCTGAGCTTTGTGCACAGAAATGGCATAGGCCAGAACCAGGTCAGACAGTTCTTCCTTTTCATAAGAAACCAATCGGCCATCAAAATCTACCAGCACTCCAAATTTTTCCGGGTTGATTTGAACAATTGTTCCTAAGTCACCGTTAAAAACTTCTTTGTCGTAATTATTTCTGATCTGCATTACTTTATCCCGGACCCGGAATTCCTTCGCTCCAACCTTCAAGCCAGAAGAAGCCGGGTTCATAGCTTTCTGCAGCTCGACATTCAATCTATCAACCCCTACCAGCCCACGATACATTGGAGCTATTACCTGAATCTGGGTAGAAAGAGGACTGAGGCCTAATCGACGCGGGATACTCACTTGGCAGAGTTTTAGAATCAACTGGAAGACCTTCTCTTCATCTTCCTGATGAATAAAATAAAAGTCGGAGGTCGGATCCTTTCTCGGCGGATACACCAGGGACAACCCTTGATTGACCCGGTGGGCATTAACTACAATTAGACTTTCCTTCGCCTGTCGAAAAATTTCATTCAGCCTTATAACTTCTACTATCCCCGAGTCAATTAAGTCCCGTAGAAGATTACCCGGTCCAACTGGGGGCAACTGATCCTTATCTCCAACCAGGATTAACCTCATTTCTCGAGGGACAGCTCGCAGCAGGTGATACATCAAAGGCAAATCAACCATGGAAACCTCATCCACAATCAGGGCTTCAGCTTTCAGCGGGTAATCCGGACCCCTCTTAAACCGCCCTTCCTTGGGCTTATATTCCAATAACCGATGAATGGTTTTCGCTTCTCGACCGGTAGTTTCGGACAGCCTTTTGGCTGCCCGGCCAGTGGGAGCAGCTAAAATAATTCTTTTCCCCCATTCCTCAAAAATTGCCACCACTGCCTTGATGATGGTAGTCTTGCCCGTCCCCGGTCCCCCGGTTATGATCAGCAGCTTCTTTTCCAGACTGCTGGCGATGGCTTTTTTTTGTAGCGGAGAAAAAACCAGCCCCTGAAGATTTTCAATTTCAGTTATTTTCCGGTTTAAGTCGAAGTTCGGAACCTGGCAGGAAGCTTTGGACAAAGCAACAATAGCGGAAGCAACTTCTTCTTGGGCCCTATAAAAAAAGGGAAGATAAAGAAAATCCCCATCTTTTGATTCCTCTCTGATAATGGCCTGATTCCCCAGAAGAGAATTCAGAGCTTCAGTTATCCTCTCTGAGTTTACTCCAAGCTCCTGCTGACACTTTTCTTTTATTTCCGCCTCGACAGAGAAAACATGCCCCTGTTCATTATCTTTTTCCAGAAGATAAAAGATATAAGCTTTGATTCTTTCAAGAGAGTCAGAAGCCAGGCCAAGTTTCAAGGCAATCTGATCCGCAGTCTTAAATCCAATTCCCTTGACCTCTAGCGCTAATTGATAGGGATTTCGTCTCAGAATATCAAACGAAGCGCGCCCGTAAGCTCGGTAAATCTTGTAGGTCAGGGTGGTCGAAACATTATGCTCCTGAAGAAAAATAATCAGGTCGCGGATTTCCCGGTGTTCTTCCCAGGACTTAATAATTTCTTTAAATTTAACCTGGCCGATTCCTTCAACCTGAGTTAATTTTTCTGGAGAATCATTTAAAACCCGGGCTGTATTTTCACCAAATTTTTTAACTATCCTTTTAGCCAGGACCGGGCCGATACCTCTTATTAAACCGGAAGCTAAAAATTTTTCTATCCCCTTGGTTGAAGCCGGCAGGGTTAAACTAAAAGATTCCATCTGAAATTGCTGGCCAAATTTCTGGTTATTAACCCACTGCCCATTTAACTTAAGATATTCTCCAGGAGAAAGAGGAGGGAAATTACCAACGACCGTCACCTCCCCTCTTTCAGTTTTAACCTTAAAAACAGAATAGCCATTATCAGGATTATAATAAATCACCTGCTCAATTGTTCCTTCGAGGCATTCCATAGTTTGTCTGCCAAAATTAATTATTTTTAAGGCAGCTGATAATTTTACTCAACCTTGAGTATGGCCGGTTCTCCTGGAGCCAGGCCCAGAACTTCTGCCGCGGATTTTTTATAGATAGCAATTTCCAGCAAACCGAGGCTGTTAATAAAAAAGAAAGGCTTTTCGCCGGAGGATAAAGCATAGCTGGAAGCCATTTCCGAGATTTTTTTCTTGCCGGCCCAAAGAACCAGATTAGAATTTCGTCCGGAGTTTAAAAATTTTACCAATAACTGCTGATTTAGATTGGTTACCAGATTGCCGAATTTATCTTGATAAATGATCATCCCCCTAATTTCTTTGCCCTTAACTTCAGGCTCAGGGAAATCCAGCCGTTCATAACTGGAGACCGGATGTCCCAGTTCACTCAAAGGAATTCCCAAGCTCAACCAGGCAGCCAGAGGAGCCATTTTATCCCTGGCCTCAAAGCTCGTCTTCCGGTCGGTTAAAAAATAATTTTTTCCCTTTACCTCGTAGACCTCAGCCCTTTCCCTTTCTAAAACCGGGGCTAAAATTCCATTGTCCGGACCGACGAAAAAATAACGTTCACTTCGGCCCAGAATAATCCGCCGCTCGCTGCCCACTCCTGGGTCAACTACGGCCATAAATATTGTGCCTGCGGGAAAAAAGCGATAGCTGGCCCAGAGCACAAAAGCAGCCGCTGGCAGATTGAAATCGGGGAGATCATGGGTGAGGTCAATAATAGTAGCCTCGGGATTTAAAGATAAAATTACCCCTTTGAGTGAAGCTACAAAATAATCTCCGGTGCCAAAATCTGTCAGCAGCCCGATTAAAGCTTTGCCCATATTATTCCTGAAAATTCTTTCTGCCATTAATCTTATGGCAGAAAAATTTCCCGGTCAATACTTTTTGGTAAATAGGAAGAGTTTTCTTCTAATTGATTACTTTCAGGATTCTATTCCAGCGAGTGCGGAAAATAAAACGGAAAAACTTTTTGAACCTGTCCTGAAGGCCATTTTTTAAATAGGCATCTTTTTCCGCTTCGTAAGAAAAATAAATCAGCCAGGGCCGGCCCTTGATATAAGAAATCGGAAGAAAGCTCCAATATCGGCTATCGAGACTATTATCCCGATTATCCCCCATGACAAACACTTGTCCTGGAGGCACTACTACTGGTCCGAAATTATCCCGGATGACATCATCATATTGATAATAATTTCCCTTTTGAAAAATCTGGGAATCGTTATGAACCTTATATCTCTCCTCTATGGGTTTATCGTTAATATAAACTTCTTTATCTTTTATCTCAATTTTTTCCCCTTCGAGGGCAATAACCCGTTTTACAAAATCCTGGCTTAAATTACGGGGATATTTAAACACCACAATATCTTTTCTTTCCAATTTTTTAATAGGTAAAATCACTGATTCTATCGGAAAAACTGGTCGGGCATAGATGAACTTATTTACTAACAGAAAATCTCCGACCAGCAAGGTCGGCTCCATAGAACCGGTTGGAATTTGAAAGGCCTGGACCACATAGGTCATAACAAAAAAGACAAAGACGGCTGTTTCTGCAATTAGCTCAAAATACTCCCGGAAAACACTTTTTTCCCTTTTCTTTTTTTCTCTTTTTTCCTTCAATTCCTCGATTTCTTTATCAAACGTCTTTCCGAGTCTGGCCATTTAATTAGTCCTTAACATTTTTGATAATATACTCTTAATCGATTTTCAGTTCAATATATAATATAAAAGGTGTAGAGTTTTAGGCGTCTTGACAGATAACCCTTTTAGGGTTTTACTTAAAGTATGGTAATTGCTCTTTTTGGCTATAGTTCTTCAGGCAAGACAACCCTCCTTCAGATTATGAGCCAGAAAAAGCCAGAAGCCCGGCCGGCGAGTCATGAAGGTCGGATGGAAATTCCTCGGGCCGTCTGTCAGGTTCCTGATGCCCGGCTGGAACAATTATCCACCTTATATCCTGAAAAAAAGAAGGTCCCGGTGCAGATAGAAGTTGAAGACTTCCCGGGATTTACCTGCGGGCAAATTTCTACCAGTCAATACTTGAGCCAGCTAAGAAAAGCCGAGGGGTTAGTTCATGTCGTTCGGGGATTTAAGGCTCCAGCCATTCCAGCCGCTCGGGGCAAAATTGACCCGGCCGCGGATATCCAGGCAATGACCGAAGAACTTATTTTTTCTGACCTGGTGATGGTAACCGGGCGACTCGAAAAGCTGGAAAAAGACCTAAAAAAAATTAAAGACGTGGAAGCCGAAAAAGAAAGACTCCTTCTGGAAAAATTAAAACCTGCTCTGGAACAGGGAAAGCCAATCCGCCAGATGCCCTTAACCCCTTCGGAAGAAAAAATGCTCCGGGGATTCTGTTTTCTTTCACTGAAACCAATCCTTCAGATGATCAACCTGGATGAACAGGACCTGGCTTATCTTGATCATCTGCAGGAACGATTTCCTTCTCTCAACCCAGATCTTAAGGTGGCTGGCTTTTGCGGGCAGATTGAGAAAGAGTTGATTGAGCTCGAAGAGGAAGACCGAAAGATTTTCATGGGCACTTATGGCCTGGAAGAAGCATCTTCTGCCAGATTTTTCCGTTCAGTTTATGAAATTATGGAACTTATCCATTTCTATACCATCGGTAAAGATGAGGTCCGGGCCTGGGTGGTCAAAAAAAATACTCCGGCGGTTAAAGCGGCTGGGGAAATTCATTCTGATCTGGAAAAAGGGTTCATCCGGGCTGAAGTTTTATCCTTTACCGAGTTGCTGAAACATGGCTCCTGGCAAAAAGCCAGAGAGGCCGGAGCCCTGCGTTTAGAAGGCAAAGATTATCCCGTCCAGGATGGAGATATAATTTACTTCCGATTTTCTCAATGAACAAATTCACCATTACCGCCAGTGATTCATCTTCCCGAGCCAGGACCGGTATTCTGGAGACCGCTCACGGCTTGGTAGAAACTCCCGTTTTTATGCCCGTGGCCAGCCAAGGGACGGTTAAAGCTTTAACTCCAGCCATTCTCCAGGAACTCAATTCCCACATAATCCTGGTAAATTCCTATCATCTTTTTCTCCGACCAGGGGTTGAGATTATTGAAAAACTTGGTGGACTGCACAAATTTATTTCCTGGCCGCAGGCTATTCTTTCAGACAGCGGTGGCTTTCAGGTATATAGCCTATCTCCACTGGTTAAAGTTAGTGAAGAAGGCGTGCAGTTTTCTTCTCATCTTGACGGAAAAAAAATATTCCTTACTCCGGAAGAAGCCGTTCGCCTTCAGACTCGGCTGGGCACAGATATAATGATGTGCCTTGATTATTTTCCTTCTTATCCCTATACTAAAGAAGAATTAGCTGCCTCAGTTGAGCTGACCACAAAATGGGCAAAACGCTGCCGGGAAGAATTTGACCACCTTCAACCCGCCACCCAGCTCTGGGGGATTACTCAGGGTGGAGTTTTCTGGGAGCAGCGGAAGAAAAGCATTGAAGAAATTACCAGCCTGAATTTTCACGGCTACGCCTTAGGCGGGCTGGGAATTGGCGAAAGCAAAGTACAGCTTTATGAAATCCTGGAAAAATCAACCGAGCTTCTGCCAGAAAATCGGCCGAGATACCTGATGGGCATGGGTTATATCGAAGATATCCTGGAAGCAGTCGAACGAGGAATTGATTTCTTCGATTGCGTTCTTCCCACCAGGAACGCCAGGAATGGGACTCTTTTTACCAGCCAGGGCCGAATATCAATAAAAAACCAGAAGTACGCTGACGACCCCCGCCCGCTTGATGAAAATTGCAACTGCTACACTTGCCGAAATTTTTCCCGGGCCTATCTTCGGCATCTATATGAAAGAAGTGAAATAACTTCCGCCATTCTAAATACCATCCATAATTTGCATTATTATCTTGACATCTTTAGAAAAATAAGGCAAGCTATTCAGTCGAATTCTTTTCAAGAGTTCAAAAAAGCAATTATTGAAAAAAATTATAAGGAATAGGAAAAACAGATGAGCTTTTTAACCTTAATGAGCATTTCTGAACAACCGGCCGCTTCTCCAGGCCAGTCCAACCTTTTGGTGGGTCTTCTTCCCTTCATTCTGGTGTTCGTCATTTTCTACCTGTTGATTATTCTTCCTCAAAGGAAAAAACAGAAACAGCACCAGCAGATGGTGGAAAATCTACGGCCGGGGGATCGGATCATTACCAGTGGCGGAATTTTCGGTACGGTGATGGATGTTCATCCCGACCGAATCGAGCTTAAAATTGCCGCCAATGTCAAAGTGGATATTCTCAAAAGCGCCGTGGCTATAATTCTTTCTGACAAAGAAAAAACCGAACAAAAAGAATCTTAGCTGAGATATTAGTTAAATTTATTTCAGAAGAGAGATTGTCAAGATGAAAAAGAATCTAAAATGGAAAATAGGTTTAGTTCTGGCGATAATTGGTCTCTCTATTTTTCTGATTTACCCTCCGAAAAATAAGATTAAGCTTGGACTTGACCTTAAGGGCGGCACTCACCTACTTCTTCAGGTAATGACGGACGATGCTATCAATGCTGAGACCGACCAACAGATTGCCCGATTTGAAGATTTATTTAAAAAGAACAACATTACCTATACTAAAGCGGCCAAAGAAAATCCAGGGAGATTTTATTTCGAGGGAACTAATGCCGACCAGGAAGGAAAAATAAGAGACCTAATTGACCAGTATACCAGAGATTGGGATTATTCCTTTACCGGCGATAGAGTAACTTTCAGATTGAAGCAGGCAGCAGAAAATTTTCTGCGGGATCAGGCTGTTACTCAGACACTGGAAACCATAAGAAATCGAATTGATCAGTTTGGCGTGGCTGAGCCCATCATCCAGAAACAGGGGGCCGATCGAATTGTGGTTGAACTTCCGGGAATAGATGATCCCGAAAGAGTCAAAAATTTAATCAAGGTAACTGCCGTTCTGGAATTCAAACTGGTCAAGGCTGGTCCGGCTCAAGATGAACAAACTCTTCTCCAGGAATTTGGGGGCAAGGTTCCGGACGACGCCGAAATTGTTAAAGGCGATCCCAAAAGAGGTTACCAGGGATATTATTTAGTGAGCAAGGTGGCTTCGATCACCGGAAAAGACCTGCGGACCGTTCGCCGGGGAACCGATGAATGGAACAATCCAGCAGTGCATTTCTCTCTTACTCCCGATGGAGCCCGGAGATTCGAGCAGGTAACTGGCCAAAACGTCGGAAAACAATTGGCGATAATTCTTGACGGTAAATTGCAATCGGCTCCCGTTATTAATAGCCGGATTTCAGATTCGGGTATAATTCAGGGGCATTTCACCCCGCAAGAAGCTGATGATTTAGTGGTAATTCTTAAAGCCGGAGCTCTGCCAGCCGGAATTAAATATCTTGAAGAAAGAACAGTTGGGCCGACCCTTGGTTCCGACTCAATTCGCCAGGGATTATTTGCCGGGTTGGTGGCTATTTTCGCCGTTATGGCCTTCATGATTTTTTATTACCGTCTGTCAGGAGTAAATGCTATCGTCGCTCTTATATTGAATGAGCTTATTATTTTCGGGGCGATGGGTTACTTTAAAGCCACTTTCACCCTGCCGGGTATTGCTGGTATCATCTTGGGAATAGGAATGGCGGTGGACGCCAATATCCTCATCTTTGAAAGAATTAAGGAGGAATTAGCCCTCGGCAAGAATGTGGCCAGCGCTATAAATGCTGGCTTTAGCCGGGCTTTTTCTGCTATTTTTGACTCTAATTTAACCACCATCATTTCCGCTATCTTCTTGTTTCAGTTCGGAACTGGGCCAATAAAAGGTTATGCCGTAACCTTGATCTGCGGCCTGGTAGCTAATTTATTTACCGCCGTTTTTGTCTCCCGTTTGATTTTCGATTTATTTGTTCCCATAAATGCCAAGAGGTTGAGTATCTAAAATGAGAATCTTTAAAAAAACCACCAACATTGATTTCCTTAAATATAAGTGGATTGCCCTTGGACTGACGCTCGTTATTATCCTGGTCGGTATTCTCAATATTACCCTCGGCCATGGGTTGAAGATGGGTGTTGATTTTGGTGAAGGTACCCTAATCAGGATTGAATTTAAAAACCCGATTTCAGTTTCCGCCATCAGGAAGCAGTTGAGCGATGTCGGCCTGGGAAATAGCATCATCCAGGAATTAGGTAAAGAGGGTCGCGAATTTCAAATCAGGACGATAGAAACAAAAAGTACCAGGAATAAAGCTCAGGAAATCGAAAGCCACCAGGTCCTGGCCACTAAGGTCATCGAAGCTCTCCAAAGTAAAGAAGATCAGCAAAAAGTCGCCCAAGGGTTAATTGATTTAAATAATATCGACCGCAAAGGCCTAATTGCTCTTTTGACTGAGGCTTTTCCTGATAAAGGTGAAGAACTGGCTAACAGAATTGTTGACTTCCGGACGAAGCAGGGTTTAATTACCGATTTAAACCAGCTCAAGCAATCTCCGGAAGTTTCTTTGCCCGACGAAGTTCTGACCTTTCTTCAGAAGAAAACTTTTTTGGGAGAGATGATTGTCCTTAGTAAAGAGACTGTTGGGCCTCAGGCCGGAAAGGAATTGCGGAAAAAGGCAACTCAGGCCGTCATCTGGTCGCTTATTGCCATGCTGGTTTACATTGCCTTTAGATTTAAAGGAGTAGAATACGGGACTTCTGCTATCTTCACCCTGGCTCAAGATGTCCTGATTGCTCTCAGTATATATTCTTTTACTAACCGGGAAATAAACTTGCCGATTATTGCCGCTTTCTTGACGATTGTAGGTTATTCCATAAATGATACTATTGTTGTCTTTGATCGGATCCGCGAACTTCAAAAGACTATGCGGAAAGAGCCGCTGGAAAAGATAATGAATGCCTCTCTAAATATAAACTTAACCAGAACTATTTTCACTTCAGGAACGGTTTTCCTTTCCGTATTATCTTTATTTCTTTTTGGCGGCAAAGTAATTAACGATTTTGCCTTCGTTATGCTTATAGGCTCGATCGAAGGCGTTTATTCGACTATTTTTATGTCCTGCCCCGTAGTCCTCTTTTGGAATAGCCTTTTTAAAAATAAGAAAAAGGTACGAAAATAGTTATAAATTTGACTTGTAAAAAAATTAAATTTAATTTATACTTTAATCTTATCTAATCCATAGCGTGAGGTTTAACATGCCAGAAGCAAAAAGGCCTAACCAACTAGAAGAGAATCCACAACTCTTCAAAGATTCGTTTTTTAAGGCCGAGTCGGGGATTAAAAGGAAAGCGCTTGCCCTGCCAATTGCCATTGTTCTCCACGCTATTTTCGTAGCTGCTATAATTGTTATTCCACTCCTATCTACGGATCAGTTGCCCAAGGTAGAAGTATATAGTGCCTTCTTAGCTCCCCCACCACCGCCGCCACCACCACCGCCACCACCAGCTAAAAAGAAATCTTCTTCCACCCGAACAATAAAAGCCGTTCAGGCGACCGCCGCGGTCGAGCCAGGTAAGTTAGTGGCCCCAGTTGAAATTCCTGATCAAATAGCCCAGGAACAGGTTTCTGATATTGGAGTTGAAGGTGGAGTCGAAGGTGGAGTCGAAGGGGGAGTCGTTGGAGGAGTCCTCGGTGGAGTCGTCGGTGGAGTTCTTGGTGGAGCGGTCGGCGAAGCTGAAGAACCCGTTCGAGCAATCGGTGAAATTAAGCCGCCAAAGCTCATTCACCGGGTTGAACCAGTTTATCCAGAAATAGCGCGCCAGGCTCGAGTGGAAGGTATAGTAATTCTTGAAGCGACTACTGATATTTATGGCCGGGTTCAATCGGTTAAAGTTTTACGTTCTGTCCCCTTACTCGACCAGGCAGCAATTGATGCGGTAAAGCAATGGGTCTATGAACCGATGATAATTAACGGTCGACCCAGAGGCGTTATTTTTACCGTTACAGTAACATTCAAGCTTAGGTAAGAAAAGCTAATAATGGCTTTCGATATTTAAAAGGAGGTTTTAGACATGCAATTCGGATTGATTGAAATGTGGCAGTCCATGGGTGTTGTGGCAAAAACAGTTGCCTCAATCCTGATCCTTCTGTCTATCATTACCATTTATTTGTTCATTGAACGTGAGCTGACTTTTTCTCGAGCCAGAAAAAAATCAATGGAAGTTGCTCCGAAACTGGCTGAATTGATGAAGAATGGACAGCTGAAAGAAGCTCTGGCTCTGGCTTCCAAGAAAGATTTTAAAAATAGCCATCTGGCCAGAATTACTGCTGCCGGCATTGAAGAATTTTTAGCCGGTAAAGATAATAATCTTCCCTTGGAAGAACAGATTGAGTCAGCCCAGAGAGGCTGCGAGAGAGCCCAGTCCCTCTTCAATCAGGATTTAAGGAGAGGTTTGAGCATTATGGCCACAATCGCCACCTCAGCACCCTTCATCGGACTGTTCGGAACCATCTTCGGAATTATCAATGCTTTCCGCGGAATGGCTCTGACCGGTTCTGGCGGTATCGGCGCGGTGGCTTCCGGTATTGCTGAAGCCCTGGTTACTACCGCTTTCGGCATCGCCGTGGCTGTAATCGCCCTCTGGACCTTTAATTCTCTCAACACGAGAATAGAGGTCTATAACACTGAGATGGAGAACACCACTTCTCAAATTGTTGATTACTTCATCCGCATTACCGGGGCCAAGTGATTATTCCCAAAAAATTCTTTTAAGAGAGGAAGACAATGGCTTTTTCAGTATCAATGGGCGAAAAAGAAAAACTAAAGTCCGAGCCCAATGTCGTTCCTCTTTGTGATGTTCTTTTGGTTCTGCTGATTATCTTCATGGTTGTCACCCCCCTGGTTCAAAAGGGTGTTGATGTTCAACTCCCATCAGCCATAAATACTTCTAACATGCCCGATAGCCCCGAGGTAGTCCTATCAATTAAGGCCGATGGCAGCCTGTTCCTGAAGGATCAAAATAAAGAGCAGAGAATAACCCTTGAAGGGCTGGCCCCTGCTCTGGAAGAAGCCTTTCTTACAGCCACGGAGAAAAAAGTTTACCTGCGAGCAGATCAAAGCTTAGAGTTTGGAAAATTGATTGATGTAATTGATAAAATCAGAGAAGCTGGAATTGAACTGGTAGGTATTATCACAGAGAGAAAAGCGACTGAGGGACAATAATCCCCCCCGGATTTAATCTAACTTAGCCAAGGAAAGGGGAAGGCTGAAGTCAGCTTTCCCCTTTTATTTTCCGCCAAAAAATCTCGCCAGACTAAAGCTGATTCCATGCAAAGGTAGATCTTGTTTTCAGCCTTGAATTCAGCTATCATTCTTTTCATTTCCAGATAAATTCTGGTTCTGAGCGGTCGTGGATATCTATACTTTCCCTCCCAGGATTTAATAAATTCCTGACTATAAATCTCATTATTCGGAAAACGTCTTCTAAGTATTTTTACAAAGGCGGCCGGAAATCGCAGCGTTCCTAAGCTGATCCAGGCTATCTTTTCCAGGGGGATAAGCTTAAAAAGCTTTTTAATTATTTCCTGATATTCCTGTTCCCATCCTTGATAATAAATAATCGGGTCAAAGTGAAAAGCTACTCGATAACCATGATTTATTACTTGAAGGGCAGCCCTCAGCCTGTTCTCCAGATTAGCTGTTCCTTTTTCTTCAGTCTCAATTATTCTTTCGGTATTTAATGACCAGGCTATAATTACATTAGGTAGAGCTTTGATTTTGAGCAACTGTTCTATATTATCCGTCTTAGTCTTGAGTTCCAAAAAGAAGTTTTCTTTTCCTCGGAAAAGACCGGCCAAAAAAATGGAATTTTCTGTCAGGTTATCTAAAGCTAAGGAATCCCCTAATTCTCCTGTTCCTACTCTTAATATCCGGTTCTTTTTATTCTCAAAAAAGGTATCCAATTCTGATTTTAGAGATTCCCGATTGATCGAAATAGTCATCGGTTGGTGGTCGAAATAAGACTGAAGAATGCAATAACTGCAGTCGAGGGGACAATTCAGGTCAAGGTCAATTGTCCAGTAGCCGCAGCTAATTGCCCCAGGAGAACAGGGACAAGGGCGGAGAAAAGATTTTTGTTTAGTCAAAAGGATTATTTTTTTACTTTCAGCTACTGGGTCTGGGTTCAATCTTAGCTCTAATTTAATCTTTTCAATATCTTCTAACAGTTCAACTGGAATGCCCGGCAATTTATCCAGAATCCTCCTGCTCAGAGGCTCATTCTCTGCCCCTTTATCCAGATATATCTTTTTTATCCAATTAGATTTCTTCACTTTTCTTTCCCCGGAGAAGAGTAAAAATTAATTCCCAACTCTCTTCGGTTAGACTTAAATTTAGACCAGATATTATTTTTTGAAGCTCCTCCTTAGAGCTCACCTCAAAACTTACCTTTAAATCTGGTCGTTCAAGGGTGGAGTCAAAATTTACTTTCACCTGTGGCGGTAAATTCATCTTCTTAATTTCTTTTTTTACCTGTTCTCCGATTTGCTCAACTAAGGGACTGACCTTTTTTTTCAATATTGAGATAAGCTGGTCAGCTACTTTTAGGCTTCTTTTATCGGGCAGATTAAGAAGGCAGGAAATTTCTGGCTCGGCCAGAATGGCGGCAACATCTTTTTTCAGCCTTTTTTTCAGAATATATAGCCATTCAATAATTTCCTTTTGCTGGCTATGGCTAATCCCACTAATCAGATTTAATATCTCCTTTCTTTCTTCATCCGAAAAATTCAAGAAGATTTCAGCTGTTCCCAATTTCCAATCCCGGGTATGTATCTCCTCGAGAATCTCTTCATTTTTTGACAGTCTTAAGAGTAGCTCAAAAGTCGGCCGGTCCGGGGGCAATTCCAACCAGGGCATAATCTCTGTAATAATTTTTGCTGGTTTAAGTCCGAGTTCGCTAAATCTTCGAATAAGCAAAGACTTTTCAGCCAGAGAAAGTTGCCCCGCGCTACAAACAGTCAAAAAAACCATTTTCAGAACCTGCCTATCAGATAGGCTTTCAGGAAGCTCCAGAACGGGCAATTTTCCCAATCCACTAACTAAGGCGGCCGCTAATCTTTTCCAGCCGGAAACGACGGTAAAATGCCCTCCCCTTTTTATTACCTGGATAGGCTCGACCAGGCCAACTTCTTTTATTGTTCGGATTAGTTTTTCCGATGGCTTTTTCAGGGTAAATAAAAATCGCTTATCCTGAAGATTTATTTCTTCTTTTTTTATTATTCTTAGCTTCATGGGTTAGATTTTAAGTCAGACTATCCACTTTGTAAACGATAATGGAGCCAGATGAAGCGGGGTTGCCACTTCTATAAAAATCTGATAATTTCAAAAATAAATATGAAAAAACAAGAATCAATAGTGAAACCACAACTTAAAGCCCCGATAATTCCAGGTGGAAAATTAATTTTTATTCCCTTTTTGCCATTCCCAGAGATTGTGGCTGAAATAAAAAAATCAACTGTCGACGCTCGAAAACTTCATTTTGCGCAGCTATTTTATCTTAAAAATAAAGCGGTTCTTTACGGCCCGATTGGAGCCCCTGCCAGCATTAATTCCCTGGAAAAAATCCGGCTTTTAGGGCTCGAAGAAATTATTTTGATAAGCTATTGTGGCTCTCTTTCTCCGGTTGTTGATATAGGCCAGGCGTTCATTCCTGAGAAAGCTTATAGTGATGAAGGGACCTCGGGACACTATCTAAAGAGAAAAAACAAATTTTATTACCCGGACCAGCAATTTCTTTTGAAACTAAAAAAATTTCTTCAAGAGCTAAATCTAACCTACCAAGGCGGCTCCATTGTTTCTACCGATGCTCCTTATAGAGAAACTCTTGCCTGGTGGAAGAAGATGCAGACGAAAGGAATCCTGGCCGTAGATATGGAAGCCTCTGCCGTTCTGGCCTTTTCTGAATTCTATGGGATTAAAAGCGCCAGCCTGTTCATTGTTAGCGACCAACTCTCACCGAAGGGCTGGGTTAACGGGCTTCAAAATGAGAGAATTAAAGAGCTTAAAAGAGCTACCCAAAAATATTTTTATCCCCTGATTTTTTCGGATCTAATATAGCCTTATTTAGCCTGACGGAAAAAATGGCGGAAAATTAAGGAGGTCCCAATGAAACCTAAGGTTTTATTAACCCACCCCCTTTTAAAAGAGGCCATGGAATTTCTGGCTGGTCAGGTTAATCTGGAATTGGCCACTGAGGAACCGTTCCTCCCTAAAGCTGAATTAATTTCTAAGCTAAAAGATAAAGATGGCCTGCTCTGCTTTCTAAGCGACCAGATTGATAAGGAAGTAATAAGCCAGGCTCCAAACCTTAAAATAATAGCCAACTGTGCGGTGGGCGTAAATAATATAGATATAAATTATGCCAGAAGCCGAGGAATTCTGGTGACCAATACTCCTGACGTTCTGACTGGAGCCACGGCTGAACTGACCTTAGCCCTGATTTTAGCTACTGCCAGGCAAATAGCAGCCGCCGATCGTTTCTGCCGGCAGGGTAAATTCAAAGGATGGCAAATTGATTTATTTTTAGGTCCGGAACTATCTGGAAAAACTCTGGGAATTATTGGTTTTGGTCGCATCGGGCAGGCGGTCGCTAAAAGAGCTCAGGCTTTTAACCTAAAAATCATTTATTATGATTTAAATCCTCTAAGTTCAGAAAAAGAAAAGGAACTCGGAGTGGAATTCAGGCCGCTTGATTTGCTTTTGCCTGAAGCCGATATTGTCAGTATTCACGCTTCCCTTACTCCTGAATCTTATCACCTAATTGACAGAGAGAAGCTCGGATTGCTGAAACCGAACGCTATTCTGATAAATGTGGCTCGGGGACCAATTGTTGATGAAAAAGCCTTGGCTGCAGCTTTAAAGAAAAGGAAAATATTGGCGGCTGGCCTGGATGTTTATGAAAATGAACCCGAAATAGAACCGGAATTATTATCCCTGGAAAATGTTATCCTCTTACCCCATATCGGCAGTGCTACCTTTGAGACCAGGAAGAAAATGTGCTTCCTATCTATTCAAAATCTGCTGGCGGGTTTAAGAGGAGAAAAGCCGCCCAATCTGGTGGAAAGAAATTGACTCATATTCAGAAATCAGGGATTGAGGCTCCCTGTCCGATAGCCCTCTAAATCTATGGTCACATACTTATAGCCAAGCGTTTTCAAGCGCCGGGCTATTTTTTTTCGGTTTCGCTCATCCATCAACTTAAAAAATTCCCGCGGTTCTATCTCTATCCGGGCAACTTCTCCATGGTGTCTCAACCTTACCTGGGAAAAGCCTAACTTCTTCAGATATTTCTCTCCCTGGCCTATCTTTTCCAATAACTCAATTTTTAATGGCTGATAAAAAGGTATCCTGGAAGCCAGGCAGGCCATCGAGGGCTTATTCCAGTTGGGTAGACCCAAGGCTCTGGCAATTTCTCTGATTTCGTTTTTACCTAATCCAGCTTCTTGAAGTGGCGAGCGAACTCCTAATTTTTCTAAAGCTTTTTTCCCCGGTCGATAGTCAAGTTCATCATCCCGATTTGAGCCCTCAATCACCTGATTCAGACCTTTTTCCTGAGCAACCTTTTTTAATTGTGAAAATAACATCTGCTTACAATAATAACAGCGCAGCCGGTTGTTCTTTTTAAATTCAGGTGAGCGAAGCTCAGAGGTGGTGATTATCATATATTTTACTTTTATCCTTCTGGCGATTTCCTTAGCTTCCTTGATTTCCTCGGGCGGATGGAGAGGAGAGCTGGCTGTTACCGCCAGCACCCTGTCCCCCAGGGCTTCAGTCGCCGCCCACAAAAGCAGAGTACTATCCACCCCGCCAGAAAAAGCTACCAAAACACTGCCCATGGATTTCAATATCTTTTTTAATTTCTGATATTTTCCTACTATTTTAGTCGGAATTGCCCTTTTAGCGGATTTTTCTTGATGATTCATTCTATTTCTCCCTGGAAAATTTTAGGCTCCGGCGTCAATTTTTCCCTTTTTTGCCTTTCCAGCCATTTCACGAACTTCTTGAACGAGGCTTTCGACAATTTTCTCTTCCTGAACTTTTTTCCAGACCTGGCCTTTTTTAAAAATTACTCCTACGCCGCGGCCACAGGCCACTCCTATCTGGGCTTCCTTAGCCTCTCCAGGTCCGTTGACCGGGCAACCCATTACCGCTACCGTTAAATCAGCCTCAAGCCCAGAAATTTCTCTTTCTACCTTTGAGACAATTGCCCTTAAATTGACCTCGCATCGACCGCACCCCGGACAGGAAATCAAGTTTATCCCTCGATGGGCCAACCCTAAGCTCCTCAAAATCTCGTAAGCCACTTCCACTTCTTTTTCCGGAGGGGCAGTGAGAGATACCCTGATAGTGTCAGCTAAACCTTCTTGGAGAAGCAACGCCAGCCCGGTGGCCGATTTGATACTTCCTCGAAGTAATGGTCCAGCCTCTGTTATTCCGGCATGAAATGGATAATCAACTTCCTTAGCTAAAAGCCGATAAGCCTCCAGGGTTCTTAAAATATCCGAAGCCTTAAGCGATATTATGAGGTCATAAAACCCTAAATCCTCAAGCTGGTGCACCTGACGCAAGGCACTTTCTACCATCGCCTCGGCGGTAGCCTGCCCGTATTTTCTAAGTAAATCTTTTTCCAGAGACCCGGAGTTAATCCCAACTCTGATGGGGACTTTCCTTTCTTGGGCCAGGCTAGCCACCTCTTTGAGCTTGCTTTTTGAACCGAAAGTACCAGGATTTATTCTCAAGCCATCAGCTCCTGATTCCAAGGAGATTATCGCCAGTCGAGGATTAAAATGAATATCGGCAATCAACGGAATGGAAATTCTTTTTTTGATTTCCTTTATAGCCAGGGCATCGTCTTCTTCTGGTACCGCCACCCGGACTATCTGGCAGCCCGCTTTTTCCAGGCGTTTAATTTGCCTGACTGTAGCTTTCACCTCAGCGGTCCTGGTTTTGGTCATTGATTGAACTACCACCGGTGCCCCACCACCTATTATTACCTGACCAACCCGAATAACTCTCGTCTGGCGACGCGGGAAAAAACTTCTTATTTCACTCATTTACTTCCGCTCGATTAATCTATCTAAATTAGAAGGGAATAAAGCTTCTCCACCCGCTGGGCAATTTCTTAGCAATATCGTTTAAAATTACAAACACAATGATAAAAACAAAGATAACAAAACCAATTTGCATCCAGATTTCTCTCATCTTCGGGCTCAAATCCCGCCTTATTATCCCTTCAATCATCAATACGAATATTTGTCCTCCATCGAATACCGGGATTGGCAGGAGATTTAATATTCCCAGTTGAAGGCTGATAATGGCAATCCAGCTGAGCATGGCCAAAAAGCCCATCTTCATGGCAGCATAAGAAAAGCTGGCAATCTCAAGAGGTCCACCAAGTTGCCGGGCGGAAGCTCGGCCGGTAAACAAATCCTCAAGAAAATTAATAACCAAAACGGTATTGCGGGTATTTTCTCTCAGGCTCTGGGCAAAAGCCGGGAAAAAACTATATTTCCTGGTAACCGACTTAGCGCCTTGAAGAATTCCAATCTTTCCGACATTCCCTTCTTTTCTGGGAACAACTGTTACTTCTAATTGCTGGCCCTGGCGATCCACTGCCAGCACTAAGGGCTTTCCCGCATTTTCTTCTATTTTTTTGACAAAGTTATAAAAGAAAATCGGTTGTCCATTAACCGCTGTAATGACATCCCCAGGTTTCAGCCCGGCTTTCTCTGCGGGCGAATCTGGGCTGACCATCATAATCTGGGTTAGAATCTTCGCTCGAAAGCCAGCATAGCCCATCTCATATTTGGTTACCTTATCAGTTTTAAGGGGAACCTGAAGAATCTGGTCTCCCCTTTTAATTTCGACAGTGATTAAACGGTCTGGCTTAGAACCAACAGCAATTTCCACATCATGCCAAGTTTTTACTGTCTGACCATTTATTTTTAATATTTGATCGTCAATCATAAGTCCGGCTTTCTCCGCTGGCGAACCAGGATCAATATAGCCGATAACAGGAGTTTGATCCTGATATTCCGGCACAGTTACCCCAGCCATATTAATGACAGCTACCAGAACAATCGCCAGAATAATGTTCATAACCGAGCCCATAACCAAAATCAAAAATCTTTCCCAGCGAGTTTTAGCCATAAAGTCGTCAGGAGAAAGCGGACGGTCTTTTTCAAACATCCCTTCTCCCAATAACTTGACGTACCCACCCATTGGAATAAGGCTGATTCGATAATCTGTCCCTCCCTTCTTAAAGCCGATTAGCCTTTTCCCATAGCCAAAAGAAAAAGCCTCAACTCTGACTCCAACCAACTTGGCTACAAAAAAATGGCCAAACTCATGAATGAACACCAGAACGCCAAAGACAATTAAAAAGGCAACGATTGTTCCCAGAATAGTCATTTTTCTTTTCCCTTCAGTTTTAGATATTGACGAGCCTGATTTCTGACTTCTTCATCAAGAATAAAAACATCTTCCAGGCAACTCAGGCGAACCACCCGATGTTCTTGAAGGCAATGATCAACCACCGAATAGATCTGGCCAAAGCTTATTTTTTCTTCTAAAAAGGCCTCGACCGCTATTTCATTAGCTGCATTCAGCACGACAGAAAAGCTCGGCTGAGCTTCCAGGACCCTTCGAGCGAGGTTGAAAAGCGGGTATCTTTTTTCATCCACTGGATAGAATTCCAGATTTTGAACCGAAGTCAAATCCAGAGCTGGCAGCGGAGAAGACAGTCTTTCTGGATAACTAAGGGCATATTGAATCGGGATTCTCATATCAGTCTGACTTAACTGAGCCAGGATTGACCCATCTTTGAACTCCACCAGAGCATGGACAATGCTCTGGGGATGGATGATTACCTGAAGTTCGGACGGCTTTAAATCAAATAGCCATCGGGCTTCAATTAACTCCAGCCCTTTATTCATCAGGGTAGCGGAATCAATAGTAATTTTCTTTCCCATTTTCCAGCGAGGATGCTGGAGAGCATCGGCCAGACTTTTTTCTGCCAGTTCCTTAATCGGGATTTTGAGAAATGGTCCCCCAGAGGCAGTCAAGAAAATTCGGCTTATAGATCTCTTTTTCCTCCCATTTAGGCATTGAAAAACGCCAGAATGTTCGCTATCAACTGGAATAATTCTGGCTCCTGTTCTGGCCGCAATTTTCTTAAGGAAACTTCCCGCCACCACCATTGATTCTTTATTCGCCAGGGCGACATCTATTCCCTGCTCCAGAGCGACATAAGTCGGTCTAAGGCCAGCAATACCGGTTATGGCTGAGACTACCAAGTCAGCTTGCTTTAGTGAAGCGACTGTCTCAAGACCATTTCCACCTGATAAAACTTTAACCCCGTAACGAGAGAATTCTCTTCTCAGTTTCTCGGCCTCTTTTTCTGCTTCTACTGCTACCATTAAAGGATGGAACTCTTTTATCTGCTCGGAAAGCAAGGCGGTATTTTTTCCGGCAGTTAGGGCCAGGATTTTAAATTTATCAGGATGATGACGGATTATTTCCAGGGTATTCCGACCAATAGAGCCAGTACTGCCTAAGATGACAATAGCTTTTTTAAGTTCAGAAATTCTCATCATCATTTTCAATTAAATTTTATTTCATAATCAAGAGCTTCATCAGATAATAAAAAACAGGAGAAGCCAAGGTAAAGCTGTCGATTCGATCGAGGATTCCCCCATGTCCTGGGATTAAATTGGAGGAATCCTTCACTCCGGCCGCTCTTTTAAAAAGCGATTCCAGAGGATCAGCCACCTGGGCAGCCGCATGGACAAAAGCACTAATCACCATTATTTCTAACCAAGGGAACCGAGGGAGCAAAACTGTTCGAGCCAACCATCCGCCGAAAACCGCCCAGACTATCCCAGCGACCGCTCCTTCCCAAGTTTTATTGGGGCTGGCAATTGGAGTCATTTTCCGTCGTCCCCAGGCTTTACCGATCAGATAAGCACCGGTATCTCCTAAAAAAATGACGGTAAATAGCAGATAAAGCCATAAAACTCCAAAATCCCGCCTTATCCAGTAAAGAAAATTCATTGTCAGACTAACATAAACAACCCCGGCTACTGTCAGGCTAAAGGACCCGGGAAAAAGAGCCAGCTTTTCCAGCGAATTGGTATCAACCACAAAATAGACAAAGGTAATCATAGTAATAAGGGTAAACCCTAAAAGGAATGGGAATTGATCGAAGTAAAACGTCCCCCCAACAATTAAGGCAAAAAGGCAGCCCAACAACTTTTTGGGATAGAATTTCCTTTTATTGCTTAAATTATAAAACTCCAACAGCCCGCCGATAATTACCACCTGAAGCAATAGAAAAAAAATCCAGGCCGGAGCAAATTGAATTACCGGAAATAAAACGCCAATTAAAATCAGGGCGGTCTTTGTCCTCTGCTTCATACTCATATTAGTTACCTTCTTCTTAGGCTTGAGTATCCAGACCTCCAAACCTTCTTTCTCTTTTCTGATATTCAATTATGGCTTGGAAAAGTTCTTTTTTTCTAAAATCAGGCCAGAGGGTTGGGGTTATCCATAGTTCGGTATAGGCGCACTGCCAAAGCAAAAAATTAGAAAGCCGCATCTCACCGCTCGTCCTGATCAGAAGGTCTGGGTCAGGTAGCCCAGCAGTATCCAGGTATCGGGAAAAAATTTCTTCATTTATTTCTTCAGGGGAGAATTTTCTTTTTAAAAGCTTTTTGACCGTTTCAATAATTTCCTGCCGGCCGCCGTAATTCAGGGCCAGGATAACGGTCATCCGTTCGTTATTTCTGGTCAATCTCTCCACTCTGTTAAGTTCTCTCCTGACAAAATAAGGAATCCCTTTTTTTTCGCCAATTACTTTCAATTTCAAATTATTATCTATCAAAATTTTGCTATCTCTCCCTAAGTATTCTTTCAACAGATTCCAGAGGGTATTTACTTCCTCTTTCGGCCTTTTCCAGTTTTCCCTGGAAAAAGCATAGAGGGTCAAATATTTCAAACCCAGTCTGGCTGAGGCTTCAATTACCTCTTTCACCGATTCAGTCCCAGCTTTGTGGCCTTCAGTTCGCGGGAGATTCCTTTTTCTGGCCCAGCGGCCATTACCATCCATGATAATGGCCAGATGAACAGGCAATTTGGAAAAATCTATCTGCTTCACCAGAGCTTCTTCTTCAGTTCCAGGTTGAATATATCCCTCAAGGGTGTCAAACATGAAAAACATTATAAGGAGGCTAAGGGAAATTGTCAAAAAGCCTCAATCTCTGGACAGAAAAGCCTTCTTCTGGTATTCTGGCAATCTGGAGGAAAAGATGTGCTTAGCCATTCCGGGCAAGGTAATCAGCTTAGAAAATAACGGAACGGGAAAAGTTAATTATATGGGAAGCACGGTTGTGGCTAACTTTTCGCTTCTTCCCGACCTGAAGGTGGGAGATTGGGTCATTGTTCATGCCGGCTTCGCCATCTCCAAGCTGGATCAGAAGGAGGCCAAAAAGACCCTGAAGCTTTTTAAAGAAATGGAAAAATTATCTTCCACCTGATTAACTGATTAATCCCATGGTTTTAGAAAAATCCAAAAAACTGCCATCATCTGGCTGGCGCTCTAAAGGCACCGTTGAAAAACTGCTTGAATCTATCGCCCTCGAGACTGACTATCTAAACAGGCCGATAAAATTAATGGAGGTCTGCGGCACTCATACGATGACCCTCCATCGCTACGGTTTAAAGCCGCAGCTTGAGGAGGTCGGGGTCGAGATGATCTCCGGGCCAGGCTGCCCGGTTTGTATTACTCCTGATTATTATCACGAGGCGATAATTAATCTCCTGGCTGAAAAAAATAATATTATTGTTTGCACTTTTGGGGATATGACTCGAGTGCCGACCAGAAAAGGTTCCCTTCAAACTTTTGTCCCCAAAGAAGGCTCAAAAATTAAAATTGTTTATTCCCCAGAAGAGGCGCTGGAAATAGCCAGGGAAAATCCAGAAAAAGAAGTAATTTTTTTTGGGGCCGGCTTTGAAACCACCATCCCAGCAATTACTTTCACTGTAAAAAGAGCTTACCAGGAAAAATTAAAAAACTATTCCATTCTGGCAGCTTTCTGGTTAATCCCACCAGCCCTCGAAGCCTTGATTAATTCCAAGGAATTAGCCATTTCTGGATTCATCTACCCCGGACATGTTAGTGCGATAATTGGTGAACAGCCTTATGCTTTTGTCGCCCGGAAATATGGATTGCCGGGGGCTATAGCCGGGTTTGAACCGACTGATATTCTGTTAGGCGTACTTTCAGTTGCCGGACAGCTACGGAGAAAAAAACCAGAGGTGGATAACGTCTACCGGAGGGTCGTCAGAGCAGAAGGGAATCCCGAAGCACTATCTCTAATGGATGAGATGCTGGAGGAGGCGGATGTCGATTGGCGCGGGTTAGGAATTATTCCCAAGAGCGGATTGAAATTAAAATCTGCTTACTCTCAATTTGATGCCACCAGACGTTATGGATTAAAGCTTGCCCCGGTAAAAATAATTGCTTCTGGCTGTCGCTGCGGAGATGTTCTTAAAGGATTAATCACACCTCGAGACTGCCCTCTGTTTGGCCGGTCTTGTCGTCCAGACAGCCCCAAAGGTCCATGTATGGTTTCTTATGAAGGAGCCTGCCTTATTGAATTTAAATATTCATCAGGAGTCGCGAAATAAGATGAACAAGGTCAACTTGGAAATGGGGAGCGGCGGGAAATTAATGAGGGACTTCATCGCCCAAAAATTATTGCCGACTTTTAATAACCCCATTCTTAACGAACTGCATGATTCTGCCTTTTTGCCTGGTAATCTGGCTTTTACTACCGATTCCTATACAGTTGACCCGATTTTCTTTCCAGGGGGAGATATCGGTACACTCTGCGTCAATGGCACAATAAATGACCTGGTAGTTTCGGGGGCTAAACCTGAATATTTATCCCTGGCGCTTATCATAGAAGAGGGACTGGAATTTGAATCGCTGGAAAGAGTTTTAAAATCTATCAAAAGGACAGCGGCTCAGAGTTCGGTTCGCATCGTCACCGGCGATACCAAAGTTGTCCCCCAGGGGCAGGGCGACCAGATTTTCATTAATACGGCCGGGCTGGGTCACCTGATAGGAAAGCCCCATCCAGAAAAAATCAAGCCAGGAGATAAATTAATCGTCACTGGCTCAATTGGCGAACACGGATTGGCTATCATGCTGGCCCGGAATGATTTCAGGATGTTTTCTGGAGCCAAAAGCGATTGTGCTCCTCTCCTCTTTCTTCTGCCGCTGTGGAAAAAAGGAGTGCTCTGGATGAGAGATATCACTCGAGGCGGCCTGGCGACGGTTCTTTCAGAACTTTCAGAAAAAATAAATTACCCAATTCTGGTGGAAGAAGCTAACATTCCCTTGTCATCCAGGCTGCAAGGCGCAGTAGAAATCCTGGGTATTGACCCGCTGTATTTAGCCTGCGAAGGGCGGGCTCTGTTGGTTGTACCAGAAAAGCAGGCTGAGTCGTTACTTAAAATTATTAAAAGAAACCGGTTAGGGAAAGGGGCGGCCATTATTGGTGAGGTTCAAGACAAGATAGGCAAAAAAGGAGAAGCTTTACTTAGAACAACAACTGGTGGCCTTAGATTACTGGAACCTCTAACTACCGAATTGCTGCCGCGCATCTGTTGACCGAGCTCTATTTATTTACAATTTATTCGACTCCTTTTTGTACCATTCTATAGTCAATTTTAAACCATTAAGAAAATCAATTTCGGGCTTAAAACCAAGGAATTTTTCCGCTCGGCTGATATCGGCGTAAGATTCCTTGATGTCACCCGCTCGAGGCTCGGCATAAACAGGTTTTAAAGATAGATTTAAGCAAGAATTAATTTTATCCGCCAATTCATTAATCGTTATTCGGCTGCCTGAACCTATATTGAAGGCCTCACCCCTGAAACCTTCGGCTTCAGCAGCCAGGAGGGTGGCTTTGACAACATTTTCAACGTAAATAAAATCCCGGGATTGCTGGCCATCCCCAAAGATGATTGGAGGATTCCCCGCCAGCATCCTGGTAATAAAAATGGGAATGGCAGCAGCATATTGAGAATGAGGATCCTGCCTCGGGCCAAAAACATTAAAATAGCGCAGGCAAACAGCATTAAAGCCATAAAGGAGGCTAAAAACCTGAATATATTTTTCTGAAGCCAGTTTTTGAGCGGCGTAGGGTGAAAGGGGCTTACCCAGACTCTCTTCCTTCTTGGGAAAAACAGGGTCATCACCATAAACAGCCGAAGAGGAAGCAAAAACTAAACTTTTAACCTTGGCTTCGGAGGCCGCCAGAAGGAGGTTCAGAGTACCAGTAAGGTTTATTTCGTGGGCAACTAATGGCTCAGCCACCGAACGTGGTACGGAAGCCAGGGCGGCCTGGTGTAAGATAACCTCCATTCCCCGGCTAGCTCTAAGACAAAGCTTTCGGTCTCTGATATCTCCCCTGATGAGTTCAATCCGGTCAATAAAGTCTTTTAGATTTTCTTCCTTTCCGGAAGAAAAATTGTCCAGCACCCTTACCCGGCAGCCACGTCTGACCAGAGTTTCAACCAGATGAGAGCCGATAAATCCAGCCCCTCCCGTTACTAAATAATTCTGATATTCAGGCATGAGCAACCCTAAAAATTATGGTCCAGATAACCGAGCTTTTTCAGGCAATTAATGACCTTTTGAGCGCTTTCTTCCAGAGTTTCCTTATCGGTTTCCAGGACTAATTCTGGCTGAAGAGGTTCTTCATAAGGATCAGAAATACCGGTAAATTCCTTAATTTCCCCCTTGATAGCTTTTTGATACATTCCCTTGACATCCCTGGCCATACACACTTCCAGCGGACACTTTACATAAACCTCAATGAATTCTCCTATTTCCCGACGGGCTTCATCCCGAATTTCTCGGTAGGGTGAAATAAAAGAGGTTAGAACCGCCACGCCATTTCTGGTCAAGAGCTTAGCCACAAAAGTCACCCGCCTGATATTTTCGTTACGATGCTCGCGGGAAAAGCCCAGGTCACGGCAAAGACTCTTACGAACAATATCTCCGTCCAGTCGTTCCACTTTTAAATTCCGAGAACGGAGGATTTCGGCCACCCGATCAGCCACAGCGGATTTACCCGAACAGGGTAATCCGGTGAACCAAAGGGTAAAACCTTTTTGTTCCTGACACATCTGCGGTCTCCTTTTTCCAATTTACCTTGGGGTTAATAACTTCGATTTTTAAGTTTTTATTCTAATCAGGCCCATCCTCAGGCCTGACCTATCCACTGCCTGAAATTCACTCGATAATCCGACCTCTAAGCCCGGGAACCTCCGGTCCATCCAACAGGTGGAGAATGGTAGGAGCAATATCCAGAATGTTGGCATTTTTCTGCCGGTGAGCAGTGTTTTCCGGATCATACAGGATATAGATTCCATCGTAATCATGAACCGCATCATCGGGACCAGTATCATTTTCCTGTAGATATAAAGTACCATAACCAAGAGTTCCGGCTGAACGCCAGTATAAATCATCAAAATAAACCATCAGGTCAGGATATTCTCCATTGAGTTCCGGGTAATGTTCCTGAGGCTTAATGACCACGGTATTCCATTTTTCTCCGTTTGGTCCTTTGATCTCTTTAAGCCGGTAAACCAGGTCATCTCGGTAGGCTTCATAATCTTCAGGTTTTATTATTCCCTGTGGTTCCCGGCCCTCAACATTCAAGAAAATACGGGCATAATATCCTCCCCACCCCCAGGCTTTAGTTTTGCTCCAATCGATTTTAATTTGATCAATACTTTGACCTCGCTGAGGTGGTTCGGTTATCACCAAGTCTCCCTGGGCAATCAACCAATCATTCACGCAAAAAGCCCCTTTCATTCCCTTGGCCCCATGGTCAGAGACAATTAAAACGGCCGTCCTGTCATCTATCTTTTCCAACAACCGGCCAATGTGGTCATCGAGAAATTTGTAGTAATCATAAATGGCCGACTCAAAGGGATTACCAGGCTGATAAAGATGGTGATTTTTGTCCATAAATTTCCAGAAGGCATGATGCATCCGATCAACGCCAATTTCCACCAGCCAGAATAGCCTCCAGTTTTCATCTTCAAGAAGATAATTTACCACCTGGAAGTGATTTTCGGTCATCTGGTAAATTTCTTTAAGTACTTGAGCCCGATCCTGGGTGCGAAAGACCACGTCGAAAATAAAGCCTCCAAAACGCTTTTCTATTTCAGTTCGAAGTTCTGGAGGAAAGGTGTAGGACTGCTCTTTGGAAGGAGTTATAAAGCAGGAGATAAGCTTTCCAACGACCGGTCGAGGTGGATAGCTCGGTGGAACGCTAACCAGAATGCTTTCTTTCCCCTGTTCCCCGAGATAATCCCAAACTGCCTTTTCCTTGATGGCGGTGGAATTGGCTATCCACATCTTGCTGTAATCATAACCACGGCGATGCCTGAAGCCATAAAGCCCAAGGCGGCCAGGGTCCCGTCCGGTAGCCATAACCATCCAGGCGGGAATAGTAATCGGGGGATCGCTGCTGCGGAGCTTTCCCCAAATTCCGCCATCCATCAATTTTTTAAGGTTGGGCAGCTCTGAAGCTCGATCAAAAACCAAGCTCGGCGGAGCACAATCGAGACCAATTACCAGAAGCCTTTTTCCTTTATCAGTTTTGTTCAAATCAGTAGCCTTTCTCTAAAATTTTATTTTTATAATCAGCCTAATCATTAAAAGGATTAGAAAATGACAGGATAATCTTAGCCACTTCTGGCCGCATCAGCTCTGGCGGTGGCACTTCTCCCTTTAACAAAAGATCTCTGATTCTGGTGCCAGAAAACTGAACATGGTTGGATGGGTCATGAGGGCAGGTCTTTTCATTCTCAATGGAATTGCATTTTTTGCAGAAAAAAAACGATTTAAAAAAAAGAGGCACAATTCCCAGGTCCGGGAATTCTTCAAAGATTTCCTGGGCGGCATAAGGAGGATAATAATTGCCGACCCCAGCATGATCCCGGCCGATAATTATATGAGTGCAACCAAAATTTTTGCGGATGATCGCATGGTGAATAGCCTCCCGAGGTCCGGCATAGCGCATCTCCATTTTCAGGATAGCCATGACCGCTCGATCTTTAAGGTAATAATGTTTAATCAACTCTTCATATGAGGCCAGAATTACTTCGTCTTTAAAATCACCCTTTTTTTTCCGACCGATTACTGGATTTATAAACAGGCCATCAGTGAAAGTCAAAGCGGTCTTTTGCACATATTCATGACCAAGGTGAGGTGTGTTTCTGGTTTGAAAACCAACCACTGTCCTCCACCCTTTCTCCTTGAAAAGAATCCTGGTTTCTTTTGGAGATAAACGATACCGATCGTAAGGAGTGGGAAGAAGCTCTATCAGGTCAATTTTGCCACCCAGAAGAACATCTTTCATTTTAAAGACCTGAGCCACTCCCGGATGCCGCGGATCATCTGTCCCGAAAACTTTTTTAACTAAATCTTCCCGATCATAAGTGTATTTATCTTCGACTGTTAGAATTGCTACCGGGTGGCGGCTTTCGTCCAGCAAGGCTAATTCCTGACCAATTTTAATTTTTCCGGCCATCTCGGAATCGACATCCAGGATAATTGGAATGGTCCAAGGCAGGTCATTACTGAGCCTCATCTGGCTCAAAACGCCATCAAAATCGGGTTTATTCAAAAATCCTTCCAGTGGTGAATAAACCCCCGTGCCGATATTTTCTACCTCAGAAACAACGTCCGAATCGATAATTATAGTCGGCAGGTATTTCAATTTTTCCAAAACTTCTTCTTTTTTATTTTCAGGCAGAAGCCGATTAACTAAGCGACCACCATGTGGGGCAATCATAATTTTCTCCTTCCGAGGGTCAAAAAAAGCGAAAGACAGGTCAGTCTATGTATCCCAGGGCTTTTAACTTTTCCTTGATTTTTTCTTCTTCTTCAGCCGTGAAGACCTCCTTATTCTCTTCATCTTTGGATAAGCTTTCTCTTAAAACCTTGGTAACATAGCTGGAAACCGAGCTAATCTCCGTTCCTTTTATTTTTTCTTCAATTTTCTTATAAAGCGAAGTAGGAATAGAAACCGAGGTAAATTCTTTTTCCATTTTTCCTCCTGAAATAATCTTATATAACATATAATCAGATTTTTCAACGGCTTCCTACTTGCAGTTTTCCGTAAAAATCAAAAGTTGACATTTTGTAAAGATCAAAAGTAGACGTCAGGGGAAAATCTATATCGGGAACTCGGCTACTTTCCGATTATTTTTCAGGACATAAAGTTTCTTTTTTGGAATAAGGGCCACGGTAATTTTATCGCTTGCCAGCTCTCTTAACTTGTACCGCCTTCTCTGGAAGCTAAAATTCCTGTCTCTAATACACTCCAATGGTAAGCACTTATGAAGTTGATTTTTCATCGTGGCAGAACATCCTCTCTGATCTCGGTTCTACCACAGACGCTCCCCCTAACGTCTACTTTTAGTCTACTTATGTTTTTTACCTAAGGTCTGATTTTGATTATTGTGGAACACGCTCATTTAGCTTTCTTGACAAAAAAGGCTATCCGTGATTTAATTTTTTTGCTATCTGATAAGATAATAATGCATTCTGAAAACGGAGAGAGTTAACTTACCCCTTAAGATGGAAAAAGTATCCCACCCTTATATTCGCCGGATTTCCTTTTTTGGAGTTCTCGATAAAAACCTGAAGCGCTTGGAAAATCGCTTAGGAGTAAATTTATCTGTCCGGGGCGATAAGCTGATTTTGGATGGCCAACCCGATAAGGTTGAATTTGCCAGAAAATATTTTGAAAAAATTCAGGAGCTGGAGGATAAAGGCTATAATTTGCGGGAAGAAGATTTCCATATCGCTCTTGACCTATTAGAAGAAAATCCGGGTCGGCTGGAAGAGTATGAGCCCAGTGAACCCTTATATCTTCAGCGGAAATCGGTTTCTCCCAAAAGCCTTAACCAGCAGGAATATTTAGTGGCCATCAAAAATTATGATTTGGTTTTTGGTATCGGGCCGGCTGGAACCGGCAAGACCTATTTGGCCATGGCTATGGCTCTTTCCTATCTCCAAAGCAAACAGGTCAACCGGATTATTCTAACCAGGCCGGCAGTAGAGGCCGGGGAAAGGCTGGGCTTTCTCCCAGGAGACATGTTTCAAAAAATTAATCCCTATCTAAGGCCTCTTTACGATGCTTTATTTGACCTTTCTCCTTATGAACAGGCCAATAGGCTGGTCGAAAAAGGAATAATAGAAATTGCTCCTCTGGCCTATATGAGGGGAAGGACGCTTAATAGTGCCTTTATCATTTTAGATGAGGCTCAGAATACCACCAGAGAGCAGATGAAAATGATTCTGACGAGGTTAGGCTTCGATTCCAAGCTGGTGGTGACAGCTGATATTACTCAGATTGATCTCCCCCAACCGCGGAAGTCAGGGGTCCTTCAGGCGATTAAGGTTCTCTCGGCGATAAAAGAAGTGGCTTTTGTTTACTTCACCGAGAAAGATGTCGTCCGCCATCCGTTGGTTGGGAAAATAATTAGAGCCTACGCGAAAGCCGAATCCGGAAATATATAAATAGCCAATGAAAGTCATCCAATTTCGGAAGTTACGCCTTTTTAAAAGCGATGAAATCTTACCCGGTCAGAGAAAATTGGAAAAAACCGAGGAAGAAAGAAAATCCTGGTTTAAGAGAATTTTAATTTCTCCAGCTTTTTTCATAATACTTTTTGCGGCGATTATCTCTTTCCTTATCTCCTTCTTCCCGATGAGGCCTTTGCCCATGATTCAGGTGGGAGAAATAGCCACCAAGGACTTAATTTCTCCAATTGAATTGACGGTGGAAGATGCCCAAGCAACTGAAAAAAGGAAAGCCCAGGCGGAAGAGGCTATACCTCCAGTTTATTTTTATAACCAAAAGATAATCTCCAGTGCCAGCGAAAAAATAAAACAATTCTTTGAATCAGGAAGAGCGCTACTTGCTTCTAACCCAGCCATTAGCGCCAAGGAAATGTCTAAAAACTTTTCGGAAAACCTGGGTATTGACTTAGATGAAAATATTTTTGCTTCCCTAATTAGATTAAAATTTCCAGCCGACCTGGAACAGCTTTTATCAGATATCCTGACTCCCATTCTCTCTCAGGAAATAATCCTTTCCCGAAGCCTATTAACTCACGGCGAAATCGAAAAAGGATTGTTGATAATTAGAGGAAAAGAAGAAAAACTAATTAAAGCTGGAGAGGTCCTGGAACTAAAAGAAGCCAGAAATCTATTGGTTTCAGAAATAAATAATTTAGAGCTTCCTATTAGGACTAAGAACCTTCTTAAAGTCCTGGCTCCGGCTTTTCTTTCTCCAACTATCAACTACGACCAGGCTGAAACTGACCTTCGCCGCCTTAGGGCCAGAAACTCAGTGGAACCGGTTTCTTATACCATCAAGAAGGGAAAAGTAATCATTCGTAAGGGTGATGAAGCCACCGCTGAAACCATAAAGCAAATTATTCTAATCAACCAAAAAATAAGCAGCCAGCCGCACTGGTTAATCAACTTTTTCGGGCTGATGGTTTTATATTCTGTTATTTTCTTTTTTACCTGGCAATTTATCAATTCAGCGGCCAGAGAAGAAAATAAACTATCCATTCTGGGAATGATGGGCGTAACTCTTTTGCTTAGCTTTTTAGCTTATAAAGCCAGCCTATTCATAGCTGAATCTCTGGAAAGCTCCCTGTCAATAATTTCTTTGGAAAAGGACGCCCTGACCTATGCCTTTCCCTTCCAGTTTGGAACTTTTCTTTTTGCTTTTATGAGTTCGACTGAGATCTCCATTGTTTACACAGTAATCAATAGTCTGCTGGCTGCTTATCTGCTTCACGGCGATTATTTCGTCTTTATATTTGCTCTCCTCGGCGGTCTGGCGGTAATTTATGGAATGAGAGTCTATATCTCCTCAGCCCGGGGTGCCCTCTTTAAAACCGGGGTGATGGTTCTGGCTCCTTTCCAGGTGATCCTGGTTATCATTATTCATTTAATTCAGCAAAGTTTCGGAAATTTTTCCTCTCTTACCACCGAAATTTTCGGCAGCTTGACCGGTGGGTTACTCAGTGCTGCCGTGGCTTTTGTCCTGAGTCCGGCTTTTGAAATGTCTTTCGGGTTTTTAACTCCAACTAAACTTAATGAACTGACTAATTCTGATCGTCCGATTTTCCGGCAGATGGCCCTTGAAGCTCCAGGCACTTACCATCATTCTCTAATTGTCGCCGCCCTGGCTGAAAAAGCAGCCGAAGAAATCAAGGCTGATCCTCTTTTAGTAAAAGCCGGCGGACTATATCATGATATCGGCAAACTGAAAAGGCCAGAGTATTTCAGTGAAAATCAAAATCCCGGGTATGATCTGCATCGAGAACTAACTCCTTCTCTGAGCACGCTGGTCATTACCAACCATGTAAAAGATGGAGTTGATATGGCTAAGAAGCTCAAGTTGCCCCGCCGGATAACTGAAATTATTCGCCAGCATCACGGGACTTCAATTGTCCGATATTTCTTTCAGAAAGCCCAAGAAAAATATGACCCGGAGCTCCATAAGATTGAAGCTGAGGATTATCGTTATCCCGGCCCAACCCCAAGAAGCAAGGAGGCCGGGCTAATTCTTCTGGCCGATTCAGTAGAGGCCGCCACCAGAAGCCTTAAATCACCCACGCGTCAAAATCTGAAAAGGGTTATTATCGAGATTTTTAATGCCCACCTTCAGGATGGCCAGCTGGATGACTGCGGGTTTTCTCTTAAAGACCTAAGGATTATTGCCAATTCCTTCCTGTCAACCCTTTATGCTATTTACCATCCCCGACCAAGCTATCCTGGTTTCGATTTTGAAAAGAAGGAAGAAAAAAAAGAAGAAAAGAAAGAAGGAAATAAAAAGAACAATGGTTACGATTATCAATCAACTGAAGAAAAAACCAGCCCCGACAAAAAAACTTAAAGTAATGCTGGAAGAACTCGAAAGGCGTTATAAACTTCGGGGGGCAGAATTGAGTTTAATTTTCGTTGGCCCCAAAACCATTCAGAATCTCAATAAAAAATACCGGCGACGGAACAAGCCGACTGATGTTCTCAGCTTCGGCCTAAAAGAAAAAGCCCCCGACGGTAAATTTTATTTAGGTGACATTGTTATTTGCCCGGCGATAGCCCAGAGACAAGCGAGGGAAAAAGGACATTCAGTAGAGCGAGAAATCGCCATCTTATCAATTCACGGGTTTCTCCATCTTTTGGGCTTCGAGCATTTTCAGGGCCTGGAAGAAGAAGAGGCTAAAATCCGGCCTCTATTTCTAAAGGATTTTCGATGAGTCTGAATCCTCAGGATGAACTGATTTAAATGACGACTGACAAAATTTTAATCGCCGGTTTGGCCATCAGCTTCCTGCTAACTTTTCTGATGTCTCTTCTGCAGATTATTTTTGCCTATTTTTCCCGGGTTAGTTTTTCCCGGGTCCTGGGAGAAGAAAAAAAATCTTTAAGAGAAGAAATCCTGGAAAAGTATGACGAACTAAAAATTGCCATAGATTATGGCCGAAGCATTTTCTTCGTCGCCTTTTTAATATATTTTTCCCTTATTTTCCCTCGTCTCTCCGCCCATCCCCTGTGGCTTTTTCTGCTGTTAATTTTGATTTTTGCCTTATTTTTTGACTACGGGCCAAGGTTTATTTTCTACCTATTCCGGGAGAAAACCTTGCTTCTTTTCTTACCGGCTTTGAGGATTTTAAAAGCCTGCCTTTATCCCCTTTTGATTTTGCCTCGCCTTTTCCTTAAAAAAGAGGAACAGCAGCAAACAGCCTGGCGGGAACATGAGGCTTCGGAAGAAGAGATTGAAACTTTTATCGATGAAGCCACAGAGGAAGGAATCATTGAAAAAGACCAAGATGAGCTGCTGCGAGGAGTGGTAGAATTTAGAGACCGGTTGGTCAGAGAAGTAATGACCCCCAGAACAAAAATCGTAGCTATTGAAAAAGATTCCACTATTAACCAGTTGAAGCAACTGATTATCAGAGAAAAATATTCCCGTCTTCCAGTCTATAAAGAACGCCTGGATAACATAGAAGGCATGGTCATGGCTAAGGACCTGCTCGAATTTAGCGACCGGGAACAAGGCGAGCAGAAAATAGAACCGTTAATTAGACCAGCCCTTTTTGTACCCGAAACCATGGCCATTAAAGATCTGCTGAAAGAATTTAAAAAGGTTAAGCAAAAGATGGCTATCGCCGTGGACGAATATGGCGGCGTATCCGGTCTGGTGACCATGGAAGATGTTCTGGAAGAAATAGTCGGCGAAATTCAAGATGAATATGATATCGAAGAACCCCAGATCATCGTCGAAAAGCCTGGCAGTTATCTGATCAGAGGAGAAACTGAGGTGGAAGATCTGGAAGAACTACTCGGAACCGACCTGGCGGAAGATGATTTTCTAACAATCAACGGATTGCTCAATCAGCGGCTGGGACGGCTGCCCAAAAAAGGAGAAAAGCTGGAAATTGGCGGGCTAAGCTTCGAGGTCCTGGAAGTTGATGAAAAAAGCGTTAAAAGAGTTAGATTGATTCATAGCAGCAAGGAAACCAAGGATAAAGAAAGAAATGGCTAAGACTGTAAGGAAAAAAGAAAAAGGGAAAAATAAAAATGATTTTCACACTGGTTTTGTAGCTCTCGTCGGCCGGCCTAATGTTGGCAAATCCACCTTGCTCAATTCATTACTCGGCCAAAAAATAGCTATCGTCTCCTCCAAGCCCCAGACTACCAGGGTAAGCATTCAGGGAATTAAAACTACTGATCGCGGCCAGATAATCTTCATAGACAATCCGGGAATTCATAAGCCGCTACACCTGATGAACCGCCGGATGATGAATTATGTTCATTCTTCCCTGGAGACTGCCGATTTGATTCTTTTATTAATTGATGCCAGCTTGAAATATGGGCATGGAGATGAATATGTTCTGGGCATGCTAAAAAATATTTCCACCCCGGTGTTTCTTCTGATTAATAAAATCGATCTGGTAAGAAAAGACCTGGTGCTTCCACTAATTGAGCTCTATCGGAATCTCTATCCTTTCAAGGAAATAATTCCTATTTCCGCTCTTAAAGGTGATAACCTGGATGTTTTGGAAGATCTGATTTACGGTTATTTACCTCAAGCCCCGCGCCTTTATTCAGAAGAAGAAATCACCGATCAATCAGAAAAGTTCTGGTTGTCCGAAATCATAAGAGAAAAAGTTCTGGAGCAGGTCGAAGAAGAGCTTCCCTATACCACGGCGGTTGTCATTCAGTCGATAGAAAAAATCGAAAGAAAAACAGCTAAGGAAGGCTCTCAGGAAAAAGGCCAGCCTAAAATCCCGGATAAAAAGCTGCTCTATCACATAAAGGCAGATATATTAGTAGAAAAAGAAAATCATAAAGGAATAATTATTGGTCGACGGGGCTCGATGATAAAGACCATAGGTAGTAAAGCCCGGAAAGAAATGGAACAAACGTTAAACAGTCAGGTCTTTTTAGAATTGAGTGTCAAAATAAAAGAAAAATGGCGAGATTCAGAAGAAATTCTCGATCAGCTCGAGGAGCAGAAAGAATAATTGAATAAAGAAATCGGCAATACCTTCCATTAAGAGGAGATTTTGCCCAGAAAAGGACCAGCGTTAATCTCCAGTCAAAAAATATTGCTCAATTAAGGAATTAAAATTTGCCACCGGCCTAATTGCAGCCTAAGGCATTGGCGGCTAAAAATTGGCCGGAGATCTAATAATCTGGCTTATTGACAACTCTGACCTTTGATGAGAAAATTCTAATCTCTTTGATGGTGAGTGTAGCTCAAGGGTTAGAGCACCGGACTGTGGATCCGGTGGTTGGGGGTTCGAATCCCCTCACTCACCCCATCACCTATTTCTAACCTGCTTTTATAAACAAGTTTCTAAGGAAAAATGTTATTCTCGCCTTAGAACTTAGATTTAAGGTAAATTGATTTCCTGGTTTTTTCTGCCTGGCCAGTGGTTCAATTTAAGCTTCTAATTAGTAATTAGCGAAGATTATTGTTTGGAGAAGATTTCCTTTAAGCCAGACCAGCTCAGGTTAAATTTCCTATCCTGAATTTTTTAGGTTTAATAAAAAGTCCAGGGCCTGATTGATTCTCGTTTGCTTTAGAATGGTTAAGCTTCATCAATTTAAAAAGCCATGGCCAGCATAAACATCGGTCCTTTATTCTTTATAAACTCCGTTCCAGCCGAGGAAGCGATATTGGATAGACCCAAATGATAACGGCCTTCCAGAGAAATTGTCCAGGATGGCCATTTCCACTCAACCCCTCCTCCAAAAATTGCTGCCAGTTCGCTCTTTTTAAACATATCCTTGACCTCAATTGAATCAACATAGCTACCGGAGTTATCAAATAGAACAAGTTTCGCCTTAGTCAAAAGACCATAAGACAGTCCGGCAAAAACAATTGGCCGGAATCGTCCCTGGTTTATAATTCTCCATTTTAAGAGCAAAACTCCTTCAAGATAATTCAGTCTGTATTGCAAAGTATAGGGATAGCCATCAATTATCTGATCAAACTTTGATCCCCACCGGGTATAAAGAAATTCCGGTTGAATAATAAAGGAACCTAAGGAAAAAGAAACAAAAGCGCCACCAGAAAGTCCCAAGAGATTTTTGAATTGGGGGATTTCCGGAGAAATCGGCCCGGCTTTAAAGCTGGCCAGATTAATTCCACCCTTAAGCCCGAATGAAATAATCTGGGCCTCGCTCGCCAGGCTAAAAAGAAGAAGCGAGACAAAAATTAACCAAAACCTTTTGGTCACTCAACCCTCCTCCATCTTGCCCATAAAATTTTTGTTATGGTTAAATGATATTAATAGGTTACTTAACTTATAACATAATTTTATTTATATCTTCAAAAAGCTAATTATAACAATATCAATTATTTTCCTATTAATAAGAATCATTTCCTCTCAGATTGAAGAAGCAACAATTATCCCCGGCTTAGAGGCATATGGCTATTATTTTAGCCGTTTTTAATCATCATCTTCGGGAAAGCTTATCGCCCATTCAGGATAAGGGGCCCTCGAGCTGCGAACCGAATACCACAGGATGCGGTTGAGAATATTTTCCGGGCAGGCATCTACTCTTTTAAAGTTGAGATGGCTGGAAATAACTGCCTGTTTCCTTAACAACTTATCAGCAATCTGGCTTGGTTCGGGATTGAGCTCATCCAAAGGAATACGGTTAGCTACCGCCTGAAAAGGCCGGAAGTCAGGTTTATCAGTAAAACAATCGAACAAGGGAATGGCCGTGGCATCGAACTGGTTCATTGGCGGCATCCCAAGAATCTGCTCAATCGTTCGAAGCAGGCTGGTTGTATTGTATTGAGTATGAATCACCGCACCTCTTTTTACATATGGTCCGGCTAAGTAAGCTGTTGTTCGGTATCCACTGACGTGGTCAAAGCCATTTTGTGGGTCATCTTCAATGGCCATAATGACCATTTCTTTCCAGAATGAGCTATGGCTAAAAGCCTCGACAATCTGGCCCAAAGCTAAGTCATTATCTGCCACCGAAGCTCTTGGAGTGGGCATACCGGGTTTAGTTCCGCTGGTATGATCATCGGGCAGACAGATTAAAACAAATTGAGGCATTTCTCCCTTTTCTTCCCATTTTTTTATTTGTTCTTTTATGAAACGGGCCCGCCAGACATCAGGCACATTAAGGTTCCAGCCTACATAATCCGTCGGGGTAAAACTGGCAATTGATGGTATTCCTGGTCGGCTGCCAATTCTAACTTCTCCCCGGCCATAAAGGTATTCTTCCCAGAAATCTTTCCAGGTCGGCTGACCTGGTTTCTTTGGGTCTTTCCAGCTGCAATCGGGCATGGCAAATTCCCCAAAATTCCAGATACTCACGCCGTGTTTCCGGCAATTATCCCAGATAAATCCGGTGGGAGCATAGGCCAGGGCATCAACCTCATCTTCACCCATACCGTCCGGGTAACTCCTCGGCCAGCCGGCAAAAGATTTTTCTAAATAATCCGTGCCAAAAGCGGTCGTCGACCACTGGTGGCCATCGGCGCTCAAAATGCCGCTGCAATAGGTATTATCCAGGAGGACAAATTCTCGTCCGAGTTTGTGCTGGTTCGGAGTTACCTCTTCCCCAAAAAGGCAAAGTGAGGGATTACCATTTCCCTCGGGCACATCACCCAGGATTTGGTCGTAGGTTCGATTTTCCTTGATGATATAAACCACATGCTTAATTAAAGATGGCTCGCCTGTTCTCTCTGGCACAGGTTTTGGCCTGGTGGCTGCTTTTGGTTTTTTCAGGGCTTCTTTTATTCTTTCCCGGTGAAAGTTAGCAAAAACTTTCTGAGTTAGTTTTCCCAGTTCATTTTTGGTTGGCAATTTTATTATTGAAAGAGAACCGTAATACTGGTGGCTATTAAAGCCAGTTAACCCGGATTTTTCATCTTTTCTTGGCCGGTCAGGCAGGCCTTTGATATTAGCCACCCACAGCCGATTCTGGCTATTATCCCAGGCCAGCACCCCCGGAAACCAGCCAACAGGAATTAAGCCAACCAATTTAGAACGTTTCTTTCTGGGAGAAAAATCAACCACGGCTACAGCATTTTGCGTGCCATTGGCCACAAATAATTTTTTGCCATCGGGAGAAAAGCAGAGAGCATTAGGTGAGGCCCCAAATAGGTCGGCTGGACTTCTCTTGACCCAAATAGTTTCGACAATTTCATCTTTTTCGGTATCAATGACACTCAAATTATCAGAAGCGGCATTAGCGCAAACTAAATATTTCTGGTCCGGGCTTAAACTAAGAGCAGAGGAATGCAAGCCGACTAAAATCTCTTTAATAGTTTTTCCGGTGTTAAGATCGATAACAGAAATTGAGCCTTCAGAAGCCACATATTTTTCCGGGTCAACTCGCACTAAGGTGCCTCGCCCGGCTGGGCCAACGAGGTCACCCCGATGCGGTCTCCTTCCGCCCCAGTTACTGACATAAGCCTTGTTTCCTTTTAATTTCACTTCAAAGGGAGCTACTCCCACCTCGAATTTTCTGGTGACCATCCCACTGCTCAGGTCGATTTCCAGAAGTTGATTGGACAGGTTACCGCAGACATAAAGCTTTTTTCCGTCCGCGCTTAAGGCCAGACCAGCCGGTATTTCTTCCTGGCGTCTTGGGGCTCCGGCTTGGGGCAAAGGAATCGTCCGGTAAGGTTTGACCACCTGCTCGTTTGAGACCCGGAAGACTTTTATACTGCCATTAACATTGCTAAGATAAATAAAGCCTCCATCAGCTGAGAAAATTAACCCGTTGTAACTGAGTTGCCCTTTGGTATCTGGTTCCAGGATATTACTGGAAGCAATATCGGGCAGCGGTTCTTTTTGCCCTTCAGAAGGAAAAGCTACTTGCTGAAGAATGGCCGGCTTTAGCTTGTCTATAATGACCAGTTCGCTGGTCTTCCCGGAGACAGCCACTAAACGTCCAACTGGAGAAATAGCCAGCCCTTGAGGCCTCATCCCGGGAAGCTGGAGCTGAAGACCGTAAGGATTTATCTCCTGATTGGTAGGGACCACCATCCGGCCTCTGATATTAACCCCGACCTTTGTTTCTCTTAATTCTGAATATGGACTCCGCTTCTGACAGCCGATAAACATAAGGGAAAAAATCAAAGCTATAATCATCAAAAAAAAGCCGGACGGAAAACCCGATTTTTTAACTTTCTTAAACAAAATTTTTTCGGCCATTATCCTTTTCCTGATTATGGTTAGATTCATGATTCTCTACCGATGGTTTTTAACTTATGCTATTAAACCTTGAGGGTTAAAGTCAAATCCACCTCCCCTGATAGAATTATTTATTCAACAATCTGAAAGAAACTCAGCTCGATTATCGTCTAAAATAAATGAAAAAAAGAAAATAAGTTTATTTTTATATAAATATTTTCTTCAAGGACAGCCTGAAATGAAATTCCTAAAAGGAAAAATAAAATATATATATAAAATTCGGAAGCAAATCTACTTCTCTTTTTCAACTTATGTTCCTCTAATAATTTTATTCGCTTTTATTCTTGTTCCTGGTCTTTTTCCTGCCATGGTTTCTTCAGAATCCCCCGTTAAAATTCAATATAATTTCGAGCCAGGTGAGGTTTTGAGTTACCTGCAAACTCTGAATCTGGCCATTGCCCTCGAAAGTGACCCCCAAATTCAATTTAGAGTGAACCTGGAATGGCTGGTGAAGATAGCCGTTCTGGAAAAAAGCAATGATAATATCACCCTGGCCTTTCAATTTAATTTAAAAGAAAAAAAAGTATTCGGACGGAAGGCTCTGATAGAAAAAATCGGTGAGGAAGAAACCAAGAATTTACTTCTTCCCTATGACCTGGCCGATGAGGAATATACCCGGGTTATCATCACCGACCCTCAGGGAAACATACATAATCACAGCTATAATTTCACCCAGTCTTTTTCATTCATCAATAATTTTATGACGGCCATAATTTCTTTGCCCGATTCCCCTCTTCACCCGGGGGATTGTTATCAGGTTGGCCAGGAAGAAATTCTTAAAGTTAATTATACTGGAGAAGTTTCCCGTCCTCCTTATAACTTTTTTTATTTCAGTGGGGGACATCCTTCTGGGTTGGTAATTTACCTGATAAATAAGCAATTGGGTTGGCCTGATAAGTTGGAATACAGTGCCCGCTATAAAGCCGCCGGCCAGATAAGGCAGGAAAATTTTAGTTTAATATTTCTGGATGAAAGAAAACTTAAGCCGGAAGAAATGTTTTTGGATCCCGAAATCCAAGTTGCCCTCGTTCGAGCAGCTATAACTTGTTGGCCCCAGAAGGTGCCGGCCAAGGTGATTGAAGATCTCTTAGCCTCAAAAAGCTCTGAACACCAGATTTTAGGGGCAGCTTATTGCGCCTTAAAAGATCTGCCTGATGAGTTACCCGTAGAAAAATATTTAAAAACTAAAAACCCAGTCGTTAAATTCAATCTGGCGAAAGCCCTATTCTTGCGGAGAGGAATCCAATCAGCCCTAAAAGACCTCGAGAATGACAGCGATCCATATTTAAGAAATAGGACCCGGAATTTTTTTGAAAAAAGTGATTATTTTATTCCGGAAAACTTACTTCCGACTTTTCGTGAGCTCCAAGCCTGGTATTATCAGGACCAAAAACCCATCCAGCCTGATTTAGAAGCTCTACCTCCAGAAGTCTTGAAGACCCTGATAAAATTCTTAAAACCAGCCAATCAGCTGGCCAGTGGGTTTTTTAAATATTATCCTTCCTCTTCACCCGAAGATTTAAACCGGCCCTATTATATATATCTTCCAGATGATTACGATCCGGCCGAAGTATATCCGATGATCATCTATTTAGGGATGGGGGAAGGTCGGGGCGACCTTTCGCTGCTATCCTTTTACTATGCCCTGAAAAAAGATGACCACCTTTCCAGGTATATCCTCCTGGTGCCTCAAGCCTTCGGCCATTGGTGGGAACCTGAAGTGGAGCAAGACTTAAAAAAAATTTGGCGCCGGATAATAAAAGATTACAGCCTGGACACCGATCGCCTTTATCTTTGCGGAAGTTCTAACGGAGGAATGGGAACAATTTTCTATGCCACCAGTTTTCCCGATCGGTTCGCCGCTCTGGGAGAAAACATGGGATTTCCTTTTCTAAATAGAAAAGAAGTTTCGCTGGATGAAGACCTGGATAAGCTAAAAAATCTTTTTAACACTGATATTTTCATCTCTCACGGCGAGGCCGATGATCAGGTAAGCCCAGAAGGAGACCGGAAGGCTTTTAATTTCCTCAAAAAAAATGGCCAGGAAGTTATTTACCAGGAATTTCCCAATAAGAAGCATAACATTGATCCGGCAGAAATAATAAACTTAATTACCAATCTTTTTGATAAAAGTTCGAGAAATCCTTATCCTCGAAAGCTATATTTCATAATGACCGATGGAATTTATTCTCAGTGCTACTGGCTCAAGATACAGGAATATAGCGATTTACCCGTTGAGGTTCAAGCTGAAATTAAAGATAACTCGGTAAACTTGAAAACTAAAAATGTAAAAAAAATAAAATTATATCTTGATGATAACCTGGTCGATTTGAATAAAGAAATTCAGGTGTTCATCAATAACCAGTTAGAATTCCAGGGCCGGCTTTCCTCCTCTTCGGAGAATTTGTTGATGTCAATTAAAGAAAAAGCCGACCCCGCCCTGGCTTATCAGGCTTCATTGGAATTGGAAATAATCGAAGTTCCCAGATAATTTAAGCTTGGAAGAACCGGAAAGCCACTGGTTTATTTTAACTTTCAATTTCTCTGACTTGAGCCGACCCCGTTCTCAGAATAAAATTCCATTAACCTTAAAATTCTTTCCTTTTCTTATTCATAATAGGGTATAATTTCAAAAAAATGGCTGTCGGTGGAGATTAAAAATGAATCGCTTTTCGACTGATAAAATGAAGGAAGACCAAAAGCTAACTCCTCAAAAACTCAAGAAAATGGCTTTTCTTTGCCTGTCTATCTTATCAATTTTTTTAATTATTAGCACTCCAAGCTGTCAGGGCAAAAAAGAAATCGCTCCGGCCGCCAAGGAAGTGGCCGCCAGGTTGCCAGAGCAGATTCCCTGCCGGGTACAACAGGGTTCAGAACCAGATTTAATGGTAATGACCCTCGGAGAGGTGGATACTCCTCTGGCTGATGGAACCTTTTATCCATACGAAGACAAGGTGGTTCTTAAAAACGGCCAGGTAATTTTAAATTATTATAAGTCCAGGTTAGGAATTAAATATTACCAGCCGATAGATAAATCAATTTTTCCTCTACCTCCCTCAGGCTGGTGTTCTTGGTATTATTATTACCAGGCGATAAACCAGGAAGAAATAGAAAAAAACGCCCTCTGGCTGGGTCAGAATCTTAAAGAATATGGAGCTATTTACTGCCAGATTGATGATGGCTGGCAGGGTTCTGATGCTGGTGGGAATAGAGATTGGTCAAAAGTTAATAATCGGTTTTCCAAGGGGCTGGATTATCTGGCCAAATATATCAAGGCCCAGGGGCTGCAACCCGGGTTGTGGTTGGCTCCTCATGGCCAGAGCAACGAACAAATCGTCAAAAAATCCAAAGCCTTTTTGCTGACTCCTGACGGGAAATCAGCCTCCTCCACCTGGGAAGGCAAGTTTCTTCTTGACCCCTCCAAGCCAGAAGCCCGGACTTATCTTCAAGAACTTTTTACCCGCTTAGCTCAGGACTGGGGATACGAATATTTCAAAATAGACGGACAGCCAATAGTAATAGAAGAATATAAAAAGAAAAAGAACCTGATGTCCCAACCTGGCGACCCAGAAACTCTTTATCGCCAGACGATTGAGCTCATAAGAAAAACCATTGGACCAAATCGTTATCTTCTTGGCTGCTGGGGCATTCCCCTCGAGGGGATGGGATTAATGAATGGTTCCAGGACGGGAGGAGATATTGTCCCCGCCTGGGAAGGCTTCATGGTCGCCGTGGAGGCAACCAGGAAATATTATTTCCTTCACAACATTGCCTGGTATTGTGACCCAGATGTAATGCTGGTTCGTTATCCCCTCACCCTAAACATGGCTCGAGCTTGGGCTACCCTTCAAGGGCTTACTGGCCAGGCGCTGATGGTTTCGGATCGAATGTATGATTTGCCTGAAGATAGGGTCGAGATACTCCGGAGAGTCTATCCAGCCGTGGATATTCGGCCGCTGGATCTTTTCCCCTCTAATCACTATAAAAAAATCTGGGATTTAAAAATCAACCACCTTGGACGCCAGTATGA
>PNJE01000117.1 GCA_002877915.1 Candidatus Aminicenantota bacterium | reverse complement strand
TAAGCTAACTATTATTTCTCGAACTTGCTTTAAACCTTTGCTGCTTCGTCGAGACTGAACTCTACATAAAAAAAACGGCTTTCCCAAAAATAATTCTGGATTCCAGGCTTTCTCTCCCATTTTAACCGTACCGGCCATCGGGTGGCCACCAACCATACATTTATCAGGGAAATTTTCCATTTCCCTGACGATTTCCTTTTTGGTACTGCCTGTATCAAATAAAATTTGATTTTCATTCAAAAGGGGCCCTATTTTTCTTATCTGCTTTTTTATCTCTTCCACCGGTGAACAAAGAACAATAAAATCAGCTTTTTTAACTCCAACCTCCAGCTCTGGAATATAATCATCCAATATGGTTGAATATTCAGACCGATAAGCCAAGTCCAAGCCAGAGATTTTTCTGGCCATTTTCCTTTTTCTCAAAGCCAGAGCTAAGGAACCCCCGATTTGTCCCAAACCGATGATGAAAAAATCAGGTTTCATAATTCCCTCCCGCAAGCTCCAGCTATAGCCTTCAAATCTTCCAGCATTCTGCCAAAGCTTTTAAAATCGAGCGACTGGAAGCCATCGCTTAAGGCTGATGATGGGTCAGGATGAACCTCCACGATGAGGCCATTCGCTCCAGCCGCCAGAGCTGCCTTGCTCACCGGAATTACCAAATCTCTTACGCCTGTGCCGTGGCTGGGGTCGGCGATGACTGGCAAATGACTTAATTTTTTAAGCATGGGTATGGCTGAGACATCAAATGTATTTCGGGTATATTTTTCGAAAGTTCTGATTCCTCTTTCACAGAGAATAACTCTTGGATTCCCGTTTGAAAGAATATACTCAGCTGACATCAGCAACTCTTCCAGCGTAGACATCATCCCTCTTTTCAAGAGGACTGGTCTATCAATTTTCCCCAATGCTTCAAGCAAAGGATAGTTTTGCATATTTCTGGCCCCCACCTGGAGAATATCAGCAACTTGGCTAACTTTATCCACATCCTCTACACTCAAAACTTCAGTCACTATGGCTAACCCTGTTTTTTCTTTGACCTCCTTAAGGTACTCGAGCCCTTTTTCTTTTAGGCCTTGAAAAGTATAAGGAGAGGTTCTGGGCTTGTAGGCCCCGCCTCTAATTATCTTCACCCCCATTTCTTTCAAAGCTGCGGCCGTTTCCAGTATTTGTTCTCGACTCTCAACAGCACAAGGTCCAGCCATGATGACAAAATGGTTTCCCCCAATCTCCACTTTTCCATTTAACCTGAAAACGGAATCATCCTGTTTTATCTCGCGGCTGGCTAATTTGAATGGACTCAGGATGCGAACAACTTTTTCTACTTCGGGCAAATTTTCAAAATACTCTGGTTCCAAAGTCAACCTGCCAATCACCCCAATAATTGTTCTTTCCCGACCCTTAGAAACATGTGGTTTCAAGCCGAGCTCTTCTATCTTTTTCAATACTTCAGAAATGGCTTTTAGTGAGGCCCCGGCTCTCATGACAATGACCATTCTTTTTTCTCCTTTTTATGACTGAGTTTATCTTCAGAATTTTTTCATAGCAGAGGCTTTCTTCTTACTAATTTCTTTCCAATAATGCTCTCTACCTTTTTTTGAATTCATAAGACTTTCCTAAATTCTTCCAAAAAATTTTTGACCTCGCTCGCCCTGAATTCATTCTCTCTTCCTTTGATAAGCCTGATCAAAGCACTTCCGACAATGACACCATCAACTTGACCGGCCACTTGTTTGGCTTGGACAGAAGTAGAAATACCAAAGCCGGCATAGATTGGCTTATTTGTCATTTCTCGAATATGTTCCACCTTCTTTTTCAATTCCTCATCCACCTCTGAATTCAAACCTGTAACCCCATACCTCGTCACCAGGTAGATAAACCCCCGAGATACTCTGACAATTTTTTCAAGCCTTTTGGAAGCAGTTGAAGGCGCAACCATAAACACTACAGAAATATTTCTTTGGAGAAAAGGCTCTTCTATTAGCTTAGCTTCTTCCCCTGGCAAATCAGGGAAAATTATGCCGGCTATTTCTTCTTTTTGCATGAAATCACTAAATTTCTTAAGCCCATACTGATAAACTGGATTCAAATAACTCATGATGACCGCCGGCACATGCAAGTCTTTCTTTATCTCTTTATAAAAATCCATGAAATCTTTTAACCTAAACCCGCGACTCAAAACCCACTCCGAAGAATGCTGAATAATTTTGCCATCGGCCACGGGGTCTGAAAAAGGCAAACCAATTTCTATGACATCTGCTCCAGCCGTCTGAGCAGCTAACAAGAGCTCGGCGAACTTATTAGGATTGGGATAAAAGGCAGTCAAAAACGGAACCAGCGCCTTTTGTCCTTTTATTTTTATTTCTTCTGTATATTTCTCAAAGTTCAGCATTTTGTATCTCTCCTCAATTAAGATCCTTATCACCGCGGCCTGAAAGATTAACTACCACCACTTCTCCCTGGTTGAATCTTTTCTTTTTAACCCAGGCTAAAGCATGGCAGGATTCAAGAGCAGAAATGATTCCTTCCAGGCGAGTTACCTCTCTAAAAACAGCTAAGGCCTCTTGATCATTCACTTGGTCGGCCACAACTCTTCCTGAGGCTACCCAAAAAGCTATTTCCGGTCCAACCCCTGGATAATCAAGCCCAGCAGAAACAGAATGAGAATTGAGAACCTGTCCATCCTCATCTTGCAGAAAATAAGTAAATGCCCCGTGCAATATTCCTTTTCTGCCTTTTATTAAAGAAAGAGCATGATAAGGCGTGTCTCCCCCTTGACCAGCTGCTTCGACGGCTACCATTTTTACCTTTTTTTCTTTCACAAACGGGTAAAAAAGGCCCAGAGCATTTGACCCGCCTCCCACACAAGCCACTAAATAATCGGGGAGCCGACGCTCGAAAGATTTAATCTGTTTTTTGACTTCTCGCCCGATTATTGATTGAAATGTTCTAACCATTAAAGGATACGGATGAGGCCCGACCGCCGAACCAAGAAGATAATGACTTGTCCGGGCGTTGGTTACCCAATCTCGCATCGCTTCATCGGTAGCCTCCTTGAGCGTTTTGGAGCCTGTTTTGACTTCTAAAACTTCAGCCCCTAAGAGCTGCATTTTTTTTACGTTGACAGCCTGTCGCTCGATATCTTTTTCCCCCATATAGATAGTGCATTCAAAACCCAACAAAGCTGCCACGGTGGCCACTGCTACTCCATGCTGGCCAGCCCCAGTTTCTGCTACCAATCTCCTTTTGCCCAACCTTTTGGCCAAGATAGCTTGCCCCAAGCAGTTGGTAATCTTATGTGCTCCGGTATGGTTTAAATCTTCTCGTTTGAGATAAATCTTCACCCCGTAAGCTCGCGAGAGATTTTCAGCCAAATAAAGAGGTGTCGGCCGTCCACAATAATTCCTTAAATAGAATTCCAATTCTTTTTTAAAAACTGGGTCTTTCTGGGACGAAAAAAACTCGTTTTCGAGTTCCAGTAAAGGTCCCATTAAGGTCTCTGGGACAAAACGTCCGCCAAATTCACCGAATTTGCCTATTGATAATCCCATTGTCTAATCCTCCTGATGAATTCTTGCATCTTTTGGGGGTCTTTCTTCCCTGGATAAAGCTCAAGACCTGAAGAAACATCAACTCCATATGGCCGAACTTTCTGCAGGGCGATTTCTATGTTTTGGGGGTTAAGTCCACCTCCAAGTAAAAATCGGCCAAATTGCTTGGCCCGTATGGCAATGTCCCAATCAAAAGGCTTTCCTTTATC
>PNJE01000095.1 GCA_002877915.1 Candidatus Aminicenantota bacterium | reverse complement strand
AATTGGTCTAAATTTCGTCAGCGCCCCGGAAACCACTGCCTGATGAAGGGGATAACCCTGCTTTCTAAAATCATTAATTTTCCCCACCAAGATAATATCATTCTGGGCGCAAATTCCAAAAAGAGCAATTAAGCCTATGGTGGAAGACACATTCAGCGATTGATGGGCTACTAATAAACCTATGATCCCGCCGATTAAGGTCGAGGGTATATTCAAAATGACCAAGAGTGCCTGCCAAATAGAACCAAAAGAGGAAAACAAAATAACGAAAATAATTAGCAGAACCAGAGCCATCAGCAAACTCAAGTGCTTCATGGCTTCCTGCTGACTTTCATATTGCCCACCAAAAGTAACAAAATAGCCACTGGGCAAATTAACTTTTTCATCTATCAGCTTCCGGGCTTCATCTACAAAGCCTCCAACATCGCGCTTGGTTACATTGCAAAGGACGATTTTCCTTCTCATCATATTCTCGCGAAGAATAGTCTGCGGTCCTTCGCTTCTTCTTATTTCGGCTAAAAGAGCTAAGGGAATCTTTTCGCCAGAGGGAGTATCAATCAAAAGATTTTTCAGGGCATCTTCATCCCGGCGATATTTTTCCGGTAACCTTACCAGCACTGAAGTTATTCGGTCCTGATCATAGACGTCCGTTACTTCTGAGCCATTAAAGGCGGTTTCAATTATTTCCGCCACTTGTCCTATTGATAAGCCATAGCGAGCCAGCTTCCCCCGGTCAGGTTCTATGACCAGCTCGGGAATGCCGAGAGTTTGTTCCACCTGGACATCAGCTGCTCCCCGAATTCCTTTAACCACATCTTTAATCTCCTCGATTTTTTTATTTAAGACATCGAGGTCCGGCCCAAACAGCTTGATTGATAATTGTCCTTCCGTTCCGGTCAGCATCTCGGCCAACTTGTTGGCGATTGGTTGTTCAATGATATAAGAAATCCCTGGATATTTTTCCATTTGCTCCCTGATCGCTTGGGCCAGTTCTTTGAAATCTCTTTTCCTCTTTTCTTTGGGGACAAGTTCAAGCAGATAATGGCTGTGATTAACAGGATGGAGATGCTCCGAGCCTTCCGCCGAACCAGTTGTTCGGGAAACAGAGACAACTTCCGGAAACTTCATCAACATCTTTTCTATTTCCCTGCCCATCCGAATCGATTCTTCGAGTGAAGTTTCTGGAAGCATGTTAGTTGAAACCAAGATTGAACCTTCATCCAGCGGCGGGACAAATTCTTTCCCCAAAAAGGTATAGCAGACTACAGCCACCACGATTAAAGAAACAAAGATAGATAGTAAAAGTTTTTTCCGGACGAGAGCCCATTTCAGAATGTGTTCATATTTATCCTGTAACCAATCGGTAATTCTTTTTTCCCTCGTCACTCGGACATCCTGGAGGAAATAGGTGGCCAGGACTGGCTGAAAGGTTAGGTTCAACATCATTGCCCCGAACAAGGCCGCGGCGACGGCAAAAGCCGTTGGTCGAAACATGGCCCCTTCCAGACCTTTCATGGTCAGCATTGGAACAAAAACCAGAATTATGATCAGGCTGGCAGAAAATAAATAACTGCCGACATCTCGGCTGGCCTCCCCGACTATCTCAATAACTGAAGCTTTTCCTTTCTTTTCCCTTAGCAGTCGCGAGATGTTTTCCACCAGGATGATGGAGCCGTTAGCCATTTTCCCGATGCCAATGGCCAATCCGCCTATCGACATAACCGTCAATTTTACTCCGAATAATTCCATGGCGACTAAGGCAATCAAAATAGAAAAGGGAATAGTCAGTGAGGCAATCAGGGCACTCCTGACCTCGCCCATAAAAAGAACCATGATTAAAATTACCAGGACAATCCCTTCCAGGATGGAAAATTCGAGATGGTGAATCGACTTGATGATAAGGATGGATTGATCATAAACTGCTCGCAGGTTTATCCCAGCCGGCAAATCATGAACTATCTGAGCCAGAGCTTTTTTAATATGAGCGATAGTCGTTAAGGTATCTGAGCCATATTGTTTTTCTATAGTCACATAAACAGCTTCTCGGCCATTATAACCAGCATCTTCTCTTCTAAACTTAGGACCAATTTTCACCTCGGCAATATCACTAAGGTAAATGGGAACATTATTTCTGGACGTTACCACAGTTTTATTTAGATCATCTAAAGTGTGAATTCGGCCGATTCCCTTTATCAGGATATCTTCGGTCCCCTGATTTAGAATTCCACCGGAAAAATTTTGATTCCTCATTTCGACCGCCTGCTTTACCTCATCTATCGTCAGGCGGTAATTGTGGAGCATATCTGGATTTATCAGAACCTGATACTGCCGAACATATCCTCCGAGGTTTATTATAAAAGAAGCTCCCGGCACTCCTTGGAGCCTTCGCCGGACAGTCCAGTCGGCCGCCGTTCTTAAATCCATCGGATCAACATCTTTCCCAAACAGTACAAATTCAAAGACTTCTCCCATGCGGGAACTGACCGGCCCTAAAACTGGAGGAACGGTCCCTACTGGCAGGCGACCAGAGACCATCTCTAACTTGCTGGAAACAATTTGCCTGTCCCGGTAAATATCAGTCCCCCAGTCAAATTCCACGGTCACCAGAGAGCTGCCGGTGGTTGATTCCGACCTGATGCGGGTAACCCCTGGAGTCCCAGCCATTAAACTTTCTATCGGAAAGGTAATCAGCCTTTCAACATCCTCGGAAGCCATTCCTGGATTTTCAGTTATGATATTGACCAGGGGAGCATTCAAATCAGGATAAATATCTTTTGGCAACCTGAGATAAGCCAGCACCCCAGCCAGACAAACCAACAACACCAGGAAAATGGTTAAGACCCGATGAGCTAAGGCAAAATTTATAATTTTATTAATCATAATTTCCTCCGCCGTCGCTGCCCAGACTAATCGCGAATGGAACTTTTAAGAGCTTCTTCAAACAACTTGGATTTAAGTTGAAAGCTGCCCGAAGTCACCACCTCTTCACCTTCCTTTAGTCCATTCAGCACTTCGCAAAAACCATCCTGCTTGGCTCCAAGTTCTACTTTTCTAACCTGATAGCCGTTAGCTTGAGGAACAAAGACGAATTTTTCTCCCAGTTGATCACAAACAGCACTCTCTGGAACAGCCAGCACCGGGCGATCTCCGTTCAAATAAATTCTCAGCGTGGCGAACATTCCTGGCTTAAGTAGAAGCTCAGGATTTTCAACTTCAGTCCTGACAGTTATCGTTCGGGTATCGTTTTTCAAAATATCTCCCACATAACTAATTCGCCCGTAAAAACTTTTTTCAGGATAAGCCGGCACGGTAATCTCTACCTTTTGGCCTGGCCTGACCTTAGCGATATCCTTTTCAAAGATGTCGGCCTCAACCCATAGTACCCGCGGATCCAGGACCGTCATCATGTCTTTGGTTTGATCAACCATTTCTCCTGGCACCACTTTGAGCTCCACTACCTTACCTTTAATTGGCGAGAAAAGGGTGATAACCGGATTGATCTGATGGGTCTCAGCCATTTTTTTAACTTCCTCCTCTGAAAATCCCATTAAGTGCAACTTTTTTTCGCAGGCTTCGAGCGAGGCCTGAGCTACTTTCAATTCAGTTTCAGCAGCTAAATAATCTTTCTGAGCTCCTGCCCCCCGCTCGACCAAGCGCTTCTGCCTTTCATAATTCGCCTGAGCCAGCTCCAGGTCAGCTCGAGCCTTAAAAAATTCCGCTCTCGACTTACCAACCTCCTCGCTCTGAAGAGTAATAAGAGGAGAGCCTTCATTTACCCAGTCGCCCAGCTTGACTTCTATCCGACTGACTCTCGCCGGAAAAGCATAACTTATGAGGCACATCCGGCTATTGGGAGGAATAATCTTCCCCGCAGCAGTCAGAAAGGCCTGAATATTCAGGTAAGATACGCGGGCGGTTTCCACCTTGATCACCTCTTTCTCTTTTTCCGACAGGCTGACTTCTTCATTTATCCATTTTGCCCCATTCCTCTGCCTTAAACGAAGCCCTCTGGCAGCTCCAGTATCTTCAGTTGCTGAGCTTAAAGATTGATTTTTCTGGGAAATCGGACCAACATTTGATTTTGGTGACGATTTACAGGAAAAGCCACCCAGGGCTACCAGTATCACTAAACTTAATAAAATTAATTTTTTCTTCATCTTTTACCTCACCTTGTTTTTCCCATGGCTTTATTTAGCAAAGCCAGAGAAATTGCATATTGATAAAGATTTTCCGCATAGGTAATTCTGGTTTCCAGCCAAGTGCGGCGAGCCTCAATAAGTTCGAGTCCGCTAATCTGACCTTCCTTGAAGCTGTAAAGCAACATATCATAAACCTTTTCTGATTGAGACAGCATATTTTCCTCAAAAAGCTTAATTTGGTCCTGATAAAGAAGCGCTTGCCGGTAGGCCTCTTCCACATCCAGAGAAATTAAATCCTGCCAGTACTTTTTTTCATTCTGGCCAGCTCTAATCAGGGCTTCAGCTTCAGCTACCTCCCCGCGCCTGGTTTGCCAGAAGAAAAGAGGTACCGCAAAAGAAAGGCTAAAGTCCCAATATTTAATTCCCTCTAATTCATGTCGGGCAAAACCGAGGTTAAAATCAGGAAGATAACTGAGGTAGGCCTGCTTTTTTTGAATCTCAGCTCGTAACTCTGAATATTCAATTTTTTTAATTTCGGGTCTCTGGGATAAGGCCTGCTCTTTCGCTTCCTCCAGATTTATTTCTAAAGCTGAAGGCTTCCAGTCGCCCTTAATTTCCAATGGCTGGCTCCTATCACGGCCGAGGAGAACGTTCAACCTCGCCTGTCCAATTTGCCTTTCTGTTTCGTATTGCTGGACCAGGACCTGACCTTTGGCCAGTTCCACTTTAGCCCTCAGGACTTCAGCCTCGGAAACTTCTCCAGCTGAATATTTGACCTCCACCAAGTCGGCAAATTTTTGAGTTAGCTCAAAGTTTTCTCGGGCATATTTAAGGTGTTCTTCGGCCAGCAGTAAATTATAAAAGGCCTCCTTAACCTGATAGGCCAGGTTTAGTTTGGTAGTCTCAACCTCCTGATAATTTTCGCTGGCCTCATAAGCTGCCGACCGAGTTCGTAAGTAACACCGGCCAGGGAACTCAATTACCTGATTAATCCAAAAGTATTTTTCATTTGATTGGTTGAGAGAAAACATTCTTGGTTGAGTCGGGTAATCAAGCAAAATGCTCGGCTGGTGAAACGAACGAGCTATATTAACTCGGGCTAAAGCGGCCTGATATTGATCGTATGAAGACAGAACCAGTGGATTGTGGTTGAGAGCTATCTCCAGGCAGCGATCAAGGGTCAGAATTTCAGGGGAAGAATTAACCCTCGACTGAGGATTGGTCAGATAAAAATCAACTTTATTTTCAGCTTCGCCAGGGGAATGAAAAAAGCTCAGGGAAAACACCAGGAGCAACCAAAAGAGCCACGGCCGATAGATATTAAACCACGGGTTATTTCTGGAGCTATATTTTTTAAATTTACGCTTGATATTATTATTGCTTCTAAAAACCATTTCTCCTCCGTTAAACAGAGATGCTCGGTTAAAAAACCTTCCAGAATAAAGGTTGAAAGCAAGAGTTAGTTTAACGGGGGAGAACGAGAAATCGAGGAGAAAATAAAAATACTTTTATCCCGGTCGGCGCAAAAGAAAGATATTATTCTGAGAAAAATGAAAAAAATTAGAAAGCTTACAAAGACGGCATCAGCCGAAGCAAAAACTTTTAAAAATTGACCGGCCGGGCAGTTAGTTGGCTCCTGAATTGTTTTATGATTGTGGAAAAAATCAATGGCTGAAGAAAAGAAGAAAAATAAGGCGATGAAAAAAATTACTGTTGCCTTCTTCTTCATAGCTTTTTGCTTATATCATAAAAAAATTTAGGCTGTCAAACAGAAATCCTATCTGCCGACCGAGATTTTTCAGATGAGCAGCAGGCAGCTTAGGAAAAAAACGAACAAGGATGACTCCTTCGCGCCCCAGTCTTTGCACTCAAATTGAAATTGGGGCAAAAAAGGAACACCCGGTCTGGTCCCGGCTTTCCGGTGAAACTTTGATTGCTTCCGGGGAAAAAAATAGCTTTTCCGCACAAACTGAAATTTTAAAAGTGCAAAGCTTTTAGCCTTGAGATATAATCAACAGGTGTTAAAAAAAATTATGGAGGAGTCATTATGATCAGGAAAAAATTTATCTTGGCTCTCTTTATTATATTCATGTCGCTGGCCTCGACTGTTGTGGGCATCAATACAAAAGATACGGCTATGCTCAGCCGACCGGCCATTGGTCCTGACCGCTTAGCTTTCGTCTATGCCAACCAGTTGTGGGTCGCTGACCTTGATGGTAAAAATCCCCGCCAGCTGACCGCCGATATGCTTATCCAGGGAACGCCAGTATTTTCCCCCGATGGTAAGTGGATAGCTTTTAGTGCTGAACACGACGGCAATATTGATGTTTACTTGATGCCAGCTGAAGGAGGCCGATCCCGGCGCCTGACTTGGCACCCTGGCCCAGATTTGGTTCAGGACTTTTCCCCTGACAGCCAGTTTATTTTATTTACTTCCAGCCGAAATGCCTATGCTCGTGGCGCGGCCAATCTTTTCCTTATGCCCATTAATGGTGGCTACCCGGAGGAACTCCCGATTCCTTTCGTTTACCGGGCGAAAATCTCACCCGATGGTCAATACATCGCTTATAACCATTTTCCCGATGCCTTCAGAGAGTGGAAGAATTATCGGGGCGGCCGAAATTCTGTCCTGACCATCTTCGACCGAAAAAATAATAGTGTTGAGAAAATCCCTCAGCCAGCAGTTCGCTGCAATGATATAGACCCCATCTGGTCTGGAAATAAGCTTTATTTCCTATCTGACCGGAATGGCGAGTTCAACCTTTTTAGCTTCGACCTGAAAAATAAGGAAATCAAACAACTGACTAATTACTCTGATTTCCCGATTATCGACGCCTGTGGAAATAAAGACCGGATCATTTACGAACAGGGCGGCTACCTCTATGTGTTTGACCTCCAGACCAGTAAAAGCACCCGCCTGCCAATCGGAATTTCTGCCGACCTGGTGGAACTGCGCGAAAGATTTGCCAATGGTGCTCGCTGGATTAGAAATGCTGACCTATCCCCATCTGGAACCCGGGCGGTTTTTGAATTTCGGGGTGAAATTGTCACCTTCCCAGCAGAAAAAGGTGATTATCGGAACCTGACTCAAACGCCCGGAGTTAATGAACGGAACCCAGTCTGGTCTCCAGACGGGCGTTCAATCGCTTATTTCTCCGATGAATCAGGTGAATACCAACTATATGTCCAGCCTGAGGACGGCAAGGGCCCTATCAGGAAGTACAAGCTCAATGGGGCCGGGTTCTATGATTCTCCTGTTTGGTCGCCAGATAGCCAGAAAATAGCTTACGCCGATAATTCGTTATCGCTTTTCTGGCTCGACCTAAAAACCGGCTCCATCAAGAAAATCGCTTCTGAATATCTCTATGGACCGGGGCGTATCAGTTCGGTGTTTGCCTCCTGGTCTCCAGATTCGAAATGGATCGCCTACACCATAAATACGCAGACCTACATCCAGAAAGTTTTTGTTTATTCCTTGGACCAGGATAAATCTTTCCCCATCACCGATGGTTTGAGCGAAGTAGCTGAACCGAGGTTTGATGTCAGTGGCCATTATCTTTACTTCCTTTCCTCGACTGATGCTGGACCGGTTAAACAGTGGTTTGATATGTCGAATACCGACCTCAGAGCCAGCTATTCCCTCTATCTGGTGGTCTTGAAAAAGGATTGGCCGAATCCTTTAGCCAAGGAAAATGATGAAGAAAAGCCAGCTGAAAAAACAGAAAAAGCGGACAATAATCCAACTGAAAATCCGGCTTCAAGAAATCAAAAATTAAAGTCGGCGGTACTTACTCAGGAAAAAAATGAAGCCCGGCCTCTTTCCACCGCTATAGATTTTGAAGATTTAAATTTCCGAATTCTGGCTTTACCTCTGCCTCCAGGAAATTATTCAGACCTCCAGGTGGGCGAAGCTGGCCAGATTTACTATCTTGAATTCCCAACCTTGCCGATTGGGGCTATGTTCAGTGAATTCGGACGCCAACCCTTAGGGGCCAAGCTCCATCACTTTGACCTAAAAACAAGAAAAGATGAAGTGATTATGGAAGGGCCGAGCAATTATTTAATTTCAGCTGATAAAAAGAAAATGCTTTATGTCGCTCAGAATACCTGGGGAATAACCAACCTCAGTGGCAAAATTCAGGTGGGACAGGGCAAAATCAATGTTGATTCGATAGAAGTCAAAATTAACCCAGCTGAAGAATGGAAGCAGATTTTTAATGAAGCCTGGAGAATAAACCGCGATTTCTTTTACGACCCCAATATGCAGGGCTGCGATTGGTTAGCGATGAAGAAAAAATATGAGAAATTTTTGCCGGAACTCGCCTGCCGCGACGATCTTAACCGACTGATTATGTGGATGTGCAGCGAGCTGGCCATAGGCCATCATCGAGTTGGAGGGGGCGATACTCCCTACGAAAGAAAAACTATTCAGGTCGGGTTGCTCGGAGCTGATTATGAAATCGCCAACGGTCGCTACCGCTTTAAAAAAGTTTATGGAGGGTTAAACTGGAACCCAGAGCTTCGGTCGCCCCTGACCGAGCCCGGCGTCAAGGTGAAGTCCGGAGAATATCTCCTGGCCGTGGATGGCCGCGAGCTCATCCCGCCGGACAATTTATTCAAATATTTTGAAAATAAGGCTGATAAAATTGTGGAAATAACAGTCGGACCGAACCCGGATGGTAAAGGAGCAAGAACAGTAAAAGTGGTGCCGGTGGCTGATGAATTTGCCCTGCGCAACCGTGATTGGGTTGAGGGCAACTTAAGGAAAGTAGAAGAAGCCACAGGCGGGCGGGTGGCTTATGTCTATGTGCCCAACACTTCGACCCAGGGGTATATGTACTTTCGGCGGTACTTCTTCCCTCAGGCTTATAAAGATGCCATTATCGTTGACGAGCGGTTTAACGGTGGAGGTCAGGTTGCCGATTATTACATCGATTGGCTGAACAAGCCATTTATCGCCATGTGGGCCATGCGTTATGGAGCAGACCTTAAAACCCCAAGTGCCTCCATTCAGGGACCAAAAGTGATGCTCATAAACGAAATGGCTGGCTCGGGCGGCGACCTTCTGCCCTGGATGTTCAGGCACTTCAAGCTTGGGCCACTGGTTGGTAAGCGTACCTGGGGCGGGTTGGTTGGCATCCTTGGCTTCCCAGTACTTATGGATGGCGGGACAGTCACTGCTCCTAACTTAGCCTTCTGGACAGAAGAGGAAGGATTTGGCATTGAAAATATCGGTATACCACCGGACGTGGAAGTGGAAATAACGCCGGCCGATTATGTTGCTGGCCGTGACCCTCAGTTGGAAAAAGCTATTGAAGTAATCATGGATTTGCTGAAAAAGAATCCCCCTAAGAAAATGCAGCGTCCCCCATATCCAATTAGGGTAAGAAAATAGCTGATTTATAGTTGGTTAGGATTATTCAGGTAATTAGATCCCTCAGCGGGAAGGAAACCAAACCGCCAGCCAGAGCAATGGCTTAGGTCATCTTCTGATTTTCAGGCAGCTTCTATTCTTTCAATACTTTTTATAATCTTTTTATCAAGCCTGGGGTAAGGTCTACAGAGTTTTCGTTTTTCTGAATTTCTCAATGGTTCTTTTGCGCCCATAGGCAACTCTGCCCCCTTGCCTTGACAAGCTTTTAACCAGGAGTTATATTTTTTAATAGAAAGGATAAGCCTTATCATGAATATACTTTTGGTTTCACCATTTCGGGGGACGATGCTTGAACTTTCCGGCATTAAAATTCAGCCTCTCGGCATTTCTTATATCGCAGCCGCTTTGAAACAGGCTGGTCATAATGTTCAAATTGACCTGCTGGAAAATGCGGATTCTACCCCCGATTTTACGGGTGCCGAGGTAGTCGGAATTTCGTGTAACACCGTTCAATTTAAACCAGGACTCCAAGTGGCCAAAGCGGCTAAGGAAGAAGGGAAGATCGTCATAATGGGCGGGCCACACCCGACCAGTTGTCCAGAAGAAGCCTTAGGCAGCGGATATGTAGATTATGTAGTCCGGGCCGAAGGGGAGGTAACCGTAGTTGAATTACTGGAAGGGCTAAAGTCAGGCCATGATTTTAATCCCAAAAATATTTTAGGGATTTCTTATGTTGATAAGGAGACCGGAATAATTGTCCACAACCCCAATAGGCCCTTCATCCAGAACCTTGACCGTGTCCCCTTTCCAGTAAGAGAGGCCAACTGGAGATATGGTCAAGAAAGCAAATCAACGAATAGCGAACCGACGGAGTATCCGGTAATAACTTCACGCGGCTGCCCTTATGGCTGCAATTTCTGTCAGGTTAATTTTTTAGCTGGTAAAAAATTTCGGACCCGGTCAATTGAAAGTGTCGTTAAGGAAGTCGAAACGATTATAACCAAGCATAAAGCTGAAAGAGTCATTTTTGTAGACGATATAATTAATTTTGATAATGAAAGATTAATAAACCTTTTTGAAGAATTAATAAAAAGAGATTTACCAGTTGTTAGCTGGGTAATGGGGCGCTCTGACCACCTGCTTAAAGACCCGGAAACCGCCGAAATTATGGCTCGAGCTGGAGTTCGTCAAATGTTTCTGGGGATTGAAAGCCCTAATGAAAGAACTCTCCAAGCCTACAAAAAAGGCGGTAAAATTTCGTCAGACTATTCAATAAAAGCAGTTGAACTATTGAGACAAAATAATATTGAAACCTGGGGTGCTTTTCTTCTCGGAGAACCTTCGGAAACCGAAGATGATATAAAAAGAACAATCGATTTCGCCAAATTTCTTAATCCCGGTATAGCTGAGTTTTCAATTTTAACTCCTTACCCCGGCACTGGCCTGTGGCGCGAGGTAGAAAATAGAATTTTTACTAAAGATTGGGATAAATATGATGCCATGCATTCTGTTTTTAAGCCCAACTATCTCGAACCTGAAACCTTAGAGCGATGGCTCCGGAAAGCTTACCTGAGTTTTTATCGGCGACCAAAAAAGATCCTTCAGGCCATTTTTGATAAAAACCATTATGGCCGACCAGACTTCAAAAAAGTGCTTAAAATCTTCAGGGCGATTAAGATTATCTTCAGTAAAAGTTAAAAGAAAATCTACTTGCCAACAGCTAATTTTTTAACTTCGATTATATGTCTAGCCAGTTATTCCTGAGAAATAATATAAATGGCCAAAGCATATTTTTATTTTACTAAGAAAAAAACCTATTCTTATTCATTCTTCATTTAATTAAGCTTCCAATAATCCGAATTTTATTTCTTCTCCGATTATTAAACTTATTTGAGATTTAAGCTTCGGCTAAAAAACCAGTCTGCCCCGTCTAAATAGCTTCTTCCAGGCTTTCTTCAATTTCTTCCGCTTCCTTTCTCAATTGGTGAGGATTAAAACCAGTTTTAATTATTACCGCCCCGCCTATCAGAAAAACAGGAATGACTTCGACCAAATGTAGAATAAGAGCACAGCTCAGGGCTACTTCGGTGTCAACAGAAAATAATTTCAAAGCCGCTACCAGGCCCAGTTCAAATCCCCCGACATTGGCAGGAGTATTCACCGCCGCTAAACCGAGATTGATCATAATCAGGCCAATTACCGAAGCTACTAAGGGGAGATCCAGATGAAAAGCCCGAAACATGGCCCAAATAATCAGCCCTCTAAAAATCCAGGACAAAATGGCCGTTAAAGAAACCAGAAGCAAATTCTTGGCCCGAAGAAGTGCCCGCCAGGCAATCAAGAATCTATCTACCAGATTATTAAGACGCTTTCTCCAGGAAGGCCAATTTTCTTTTTCTCCCCTCCCTGAAAGATGAGCCCCTACCATTATCAGAAAAATAACCAGGGAAACTCCCAGGAGCAAAAGATGAAAGACTCGCTCGGTTTCTCCAGAAAGGGGAAAATAAAGTCCAGTTACTCCGATCAAAGCGAGAAAAAAGACCACATCAGAGAGCCGGTCAAGAACAAAAGTCCAGATAACCTCGGGAATTTTGATTCCTTCCTGCTTCGATAGAAAGTAAACCCTAAGTCCGTCACCCACCCGCAGGGGAAAAATAATATTACCAAAAAATCCGACCAGTAAGGCTTCAATTACTTTTTTAAACTTTACTCCCTTTTTTACCGTTAATACTATTTGCTGCCAGCGAACCGACTCCACGGCTATATTTAAAAGGTTAATTAAGCCGGCTAATATTACCCATCCCCAGCTAATGCCAGCGACGGCCTGGATTAATCTGGCCGGCTTTATTTTATAAAGGATAAGAGCAAAAAAGAGGATGATTAAAACCAGACTGATGATTGAGGCTCTCCGGGTTTTTCTCATCGATCAGCTCTTTTCTTTTTTTACTCTAAATGGCTACCCAATTTCAATCGAGAAATTTCAATAAGCCTGGAGATCGTCTCTAAACGATACCCCTGGGAAAGGGCTGATTCTATTATCACCGGAAGGGCAGCCACCAGTTGGTGGCAATCGGGATTTTTTTCCAGCCCTCGTCCATCATGGAAAAGGAGGATCGCTCCGTTTTTAAAAGCTTTTAAGCTGCGGTTGATTATCACCTGTTCTCCCGGGCGGTCAGTATCCCAGACTCCGGTAGTCCAGGAAACCAATTCGTATCCGCTTTTCTGAACAGTTTTTTTCAGCCAGGGTCCCTTCCAGCCGTGGGGAGCGCGGAAAAGCTCCGGTTTCTGACCGGAAAGTGAAATGATCAATTTTTCAGTCTTTTTTATTTCAGAGCGAATTTTGGCCGGCGATTTCAGAGGCAAAACTTCATGGCTGTAGCCATGATTTCCTATTTCGTGACCATCAGCCGCTATTTTCTTCAAGCTATCCGGATATAGTTCAACCTTTTGGCCGAGCACAAAAAAAGTCGCCTTAACCCGATATTGGTTAAGAATCCTCAGAATGGCCGAAGTATAAGGCTCGGTCGGCCCATCATCAAAAGTCAGACTCATGACTGGCTGTTTTTTTGAACCCCGCCAGAAATTATGTCCAAAAAGCGGCGATTTATGGTCGAAAACTCCCCAGCTTAAAGCCCCAGCCAGAAAAAGAAAAAATATCAGCTGGTAAGAAAGGGCTATCTTTAGACCGGGGAAAACAATTTTAAAAATTAGAAAAAAGAAAATCGTTAATAAAAAAGATACGCCGCTTATCACCAGCCCAATTTTAAATTTCATTTCGCCCCGAGAACTTCAAGATAAATCTGCTCTAATTGGGGAACAATCGCCTCCCAGGAATATTTTAAGGCTTTTTCCCTTCCGGCTTCACCCATTTTCTTTCTTAAGAGATCATCGCGAAGAAGACTGAGTACCGCCTCAGCCAAAGCACGAGAGGACTTTCGAGCGACCACGATGCTCTCCTCCGGCTCCAGCAGGTCGTTATATCCAACATTCTCGGTGGCTACAATGGGCTTGCCCGAGGCCATGGCTTCAAGCAAAGTGATACCGAAAGAAGCCTTGTCCACGGGCGAACAAAAGATATCGGCACTGGCATAATAATTAGGCCGTTCTTTAAGAACCGGTCCTTCAAAATGAACATCTTCCCTGAATTCGGGCTTTACCAGGTTCAGGTATTTTTTCTTGACTGGCCCGCCGACGACAATCAGCCGAACTTCTTTGAATTCAGCTTTTATTAGATTAAAAGCCTCCAGCATAATATCGAGCCCATTACGTGGATCAAATCGACCGACAAACAGAAGGTTGAGCTTATCCCTGGTAAATTTTTTGAGTGGCGGCACTTCGGGTGAAAATTCCATAGTATCTACGCCATTAGGCAGAATAATCGGTTTAAGTTCAAAATACTTAGCCAGCGGCATAATGCAACTTCGACTGACAAAAATCTGCCGGCTGAGCTTATTTAAATCTTTTTGCAGCCGGCCTTTCAGCAGCCCATATAATATATTATGAAAAAAATTATTATCAAAATAGGTATGGAATGTCCCGATTAACGGCGCCTTAGATAGACGTAAGGCTAAGTAAGGAAGCGTCGGGACAAGGGGAGAGTGAATATGGATCAGGTCAAATTTCTCTTCCCTGAATATTTTTTTAAGTTCAGAAATCAGATTAAGGCCAATTGAAAACCTACCCCAGGAGCCATTGGCATAAATCGGCACACTCCGGCCGACTGGGATTATATCCAGGTGTGGTTCTCTTTCCAGCCAGGGCTTCGAAGGAGCCTGGACTTTTCCGTCCGATAAATTTGATAAATTTGAAGTTATTAATTTTACTTCCCATCCCCTGGCGGCCAGCCGAATAGCTGAGTTATAAACATTCTCGGTAATTCCTCCAAGCAAGGGGTAGAAATGCTCGCTAACTATTCCTAATTTCGGCATGGGCTTGTTTCTTTCAAAAGGCGGGAAAAAGAGGAAGGCGGAAAGTTGCCTTTTCCGCCCTCCTTTTCGGCCATTCAGCCAGTGACTTTGATTGAACGAGCGATATTGACTCCGCCGCGGCTGACATAGTACTTGATCTCAACTTTGGTTCCAGAAGTCAGCTTGTCCAGGGTAATTGATTTGCCATCAGCTCCGGTCAAAACAGCATTCCGACCGAGGTGGAAGGTAACTTCCTTCTGATCATTCCCAACAGCCACAATTTCAGTGGGAGTTTTCTTGGCGGGATCACCAGGGGTAACCTTGCTGATTGTTCCAGTAAAGGTTTTAGCCTGAGCGGCTGGCGGATTAGCCGCTTTTTGCTGAGCAAAGCTCATAGAAACCAGACCCAAAACCAGAAGAACACTTAAAAGGACGGTTAATTTTTTCATGGCGTCCTCCTTTCGCTTAAAATTTAGCATTTAATCCATTAAAAGAACCTTAAACCAAGATTAAAATTTTTTAATCTTTTGGCCGCCCCTGGTCAGGCAGATTTTTCCTGGAAGGCAATTTAAATATTTACTTTGCTGGCTTAATAAATCTGAAAAGAAAGGTCCATTAGACTAAGGGCGGGGTCAACGGTAGATAGACCGTAAAAACAGAACCATGTCCCAGTTCACTTTTTACTTCAATTTTTCCTCGATGAGCTTCGACAATGGCTTTGACAATGTTCAGACCGAGGCCGGAACCAGATAAAGAGCCGTCTTGGGAGCCTCGATAAAATCGATCAAAGATATGCTTTAGCTGCTCCTGGCTCATTCCCGGGCCCGAATCAGCCACTTGAACGCTAACCTGGTTACCCTCTTTCCCTATAGCTACTTCTATCTGGCCACCAGGTGGAGTAAATTTTATGGCATTATCGAGCAAATTTATGAATACTCTCTTTAACTTTTCTGCTTCCCCGAGGATCTCAGGATTGAAATTTTTCTTAAAAATAAGCTGAAGGTTTTTCGGTCTGGCTAAAACTTCCATTTCCTCCACCACTTCCTGGACCAGCCCGCCCAGGTCAATTGGAGATAAGGGAAGCGATAAAGATTCTGCCTCAACCCGGGCCAGGGTTAAAAGCTCATCCACTACTTTAATTATTCGATTTATTTCTTCTAAGCTGCTGTGAAGCGTGGTCTCATATTCGCGGGCTGAGCGGATTTTCTTCAAGGTAACTTCCAGCTCACCTTTAATAATGGAGAGCGGAGTTTTAATTTCGTGGGAGAAATCCTCGACAAATTCTCTCTGGGAAGTAAAAGTCCGGTCAAGTCGATCAAGCATTTCATTAAAAGTCTCGGCCAGGAGTCTGATTTCATCCCGAGTCTCTGGCAGGGCAATTCTTGTCTTTAAATTTTCAGCCCCGATTAGTCGGGCCATGCTGATAATGCCTTTTACCGGCCGTAAAGTCACCCCGGCCAAAAACCAGGCTGATAATCCGCTCAGGATTATAGCTAAGGGCAAGATAAAGAAAAGAATTAGCCTCAGTTCTCTAAGGGTTGAGCTAACTGAGCTCAGAGGCGTCATTATCCTGACTAAGTAGCTTACTTTTTTATCAATCATCACCGGAAATGTCAGCGCCCGAAAAGGTGTCATTCGGCCTGGAATCATCTCCACTTCTAAATCATCCAGCCGGCTCTGACCTTTAAGCACAGTTTCCAAGACATCTTTTCGAAGGGGCAGGCTACGAACTAACGTCCTGGAGGAAGCCACTTCCGAGCCGTTTTTATCATAAATCGTCACCAGGATGTTAAACAGCAACGGGTCTCTGGATCTTCGGTTGACCCAATTTTGAGCCATGGAAATAAAAGCCTCTTTATTCAGATCGTAAATTTCGTCTAATTTAATTCCGCTGGCTGCCGCATCCATCTTTTCTTTTTCCCAGAAATTGTCAATCGAATCTACCACCCCATCGGCCCGGCTGAGGAGCAAATCCTCAACATTGCGGTTAAGCCTGCGGCCAAAGTCCTGATAAAGATAAAAACCAAAAACTATTAGAGTCAGAGAAAAGACGACAGTGTAAATAAGAATGATCCTCGCCCGGAAGGAAGTTGGAAATAACTTTTTTTTCATTTTAATTATTTAAATCATATTTCTATTTTTATTTCATAACCCGGCTCTTGATAGTTGACCTCCTTAGCTAATTGCTTTAGGGGCAGACATACTCTCCTATAATTTCTTTTTAAGCCTGGCAGCTTTTTTATCTCCCATCTTTCTACTTTCTATTTTCCGGGCTTTTTTAACCTTTTTTTCGATTGATTATATTTTACTCCCTCAGCATATAGCCTCGTCCTCTAATCGTGTGGATAAGAGGCCGGTCAAAGCCGCGGTCGATTTTCTGGCGAAGCCGATTAATATAAACATCAATGACATTAGTGAAGGAATCAAAGTTGATGTCCCAGACATGCTCAGCAATCATTGTTCGGGTAACCACTTTCCCGGCCTGGCGCATCAAATATTCCAGCAGACTGCTTTCCTTGAGGGTAAGATATATCTCCCGACCCGACCTAGTAACCCGATGGCTTAACAAATCGAACTCCAGGTCGGCTACCTTGAGCTTGGTCGGCTCAGCTTCTCCGTAAGTTCTCAGCAAGGCGCGGCATCGGGCCAGAAGTTCCTCAAAAGCAAAGGGCTTCGTCAGGTAATCATTAGCCCCAGCATCCAGTCCGGTGACTTTATCTTTTACCGAATCCCTGACCGTTAATATCAGAATGGGGATATTCATTTTCTCCTGGCGGAGTTGCCGGCAGAGGGTGAGACCATCAATCTTAGGCAGCATCAAATCAAGAATAATCAGGTCATAATCATTCAAATGAGCTAATTGGTATCCCTGTTCGCCATCATAAGCTACATCTACGCTGTAGCCTTCTTCTTTCAGTCCGCGACGGACAAACTCGGCAATCTTGCGCTCGTCTTCCACCACCAGAATTCTCATTTGTTTTAATTATATTCAAATCAGGCTAACTTTAGAAGAGAGGGGCTTCAAAAATAGATTTAAAATAAAAGGAACCTTTTGCTTGGTCAATTCGTCTAAATTAATGAAAGATAAGAAAATGAGAAAGATAAGAAATTAAAAGAAAGGAGAAATGAAATGAAATCAAGAACAAAAATCGCCATTTTCATGGTAGCCGTAGTAATTTCGGTTATCGGCTTCGAGCTTATGGCCTCTGGCCTGAATGTAAGCCGGATTATGTTAGCTGCCAGACCGGTGGTAGAAACATTCTCCGCCATGACTCAAATTGTCGGGTAACTGAGGAGGAAAGGAAAGGTTATGGCTGGAAAACAACCTGCCTCTTGGCTGAATGCATCTTGGGCCACTGATTATCAAGGCCTAAACCAGGTAAAGAGAACGGGAGGCCAGAAAGTTTCCCTGAATTCTAAAACAGCCGGTTTGATAATCTGTCACCATAAAGCTGGCTAAATTCTGGGGCCCTTTCCAGCCTCCTGTTTTTAACCCGGTTCCAAATTAAAAAATTGATTTAGGAAAGAAGTATTTATTTTGGGGGTCTGATTCAATCTGCTTAAAATATGAATACTTTTTCATATCTTTCTTATATTACAAAAAATTTTACTGGCGAGTCTGATCAACTTAGCCCCAGCTTTTATTAAGCCCTTCGGCCTAATTACTTCCCTGCCAAATATAATGAGCTAAATGAATACTCCAGCAGCTTAGAGCTCGGAAAGTTCTCTTCCAAAGAGAATATTCTTTAAATGACTCGACTTGAATGAAAAACTATCGTTTGAGAAAGCGTCGGGTAAAGGCTTCAACTTCTTTTATTCCAGCCAAGCGGCCGCCAAAATAAAAAATAATTAGAGAGATGCTTCCCCAAAATATAGTATTCCCGAGGACCGCTAAGAAAGAATGGCCGAGGTATTTCAGGACAACTTTATAACCCAAAAGGCCAGCTGCCCCGGCGAATCCTGATAGTAAGGCCAAATTTAAAAAATATAGATAAATTGACCGTAGATCGAGTCGGCCAATTTTTCGCGGTAGCCAGCGCATCAAAACTAAAATATTGACGACGCTGGCCAGACTGGCGTAAAGAGGAAAAGCCAGGAAGCCAATGGGTTTCATCAGCGAAAGATTCAGGATTAAATTTACCCCAATAGAAATGAAGCTGGCATACATTGGGGCCTTAGAATCCTGGTGAGCATAAAAGACTGAAGCCACATTCCGCAAAGCGGAAATGAAGGGAATACCAAGGGTGTAAAGAATAAGAGCCTGGCTGACCGCCAGGGTATCAGCCGCAGTGAATCGACCATGTTGATAAATTAGGCGGGTAACCGGATAGGAGAAAAAAGCGATTAGAATGGAAGAAGGAACGGTCAAGAAAAATACCATTTTCAAGGAATCTTTAAAGGCAATTTGCACTTCTTCACTTTTATTCTCTATAACCAGGCGGGAAAAACGGGGCAAGGCTACGGCACCAACCGCGATACCAAAAAGGCCGAGCGGCAGGTGCATAATCCGATAGGCATAATTCAACCAGCTCATTGACCGTTCGGCCTGGTAAGAAACCAGGATGGTATTGACAAAGACATTGATGCGTGAACCGGCTAAGCCGATAGCTACGGGGACAAAAAGAGCCATAACTTTTTTAAACTGAGGATCACGCCAGTTAAGATAGAAATGATAGCGGTAGCCTTGACGGAAGACCCCGGGCACCTGAATGAGAAATTGCATCAGGCCGCCAAAAGTCACCCCAATAGCTGCGCCATAAATGGGATCACCGCCACGAGAAGTATACCAACCAAACAGAGCCAGGGGGACAGCAATAGAAAATACATTGAAAAAAGCTGGAGCTACCGAGGGAACAAAAAATGAACCTTCAGTGTTATGATAGCTCATCGCCCAAGCCGCCAGCGAAACAAAGAGGAGAAAAGGAAAAGTGATGAAGGTCAAGGAGGAAGTTAGCGCCAGCTTCTCTGGTATGCGACTGAAACCCATGGCCACCAGCGAGGCCACCGGGCGGCAGAATATCATCCCCAGAATGGTCAGTAATCCAACAACCAGAAAAAGCGTATTGAATATATTGGAAGCCAGAAGATTTTCATGTTTCTTGCTTTTTGTTTTTTGCTCGGTCAAAACTGGGACGAAGGCGGCCGAAAGTGAGGTTTCGGCAAAAAGATCGCGAAGAAGATTGGGAATGCGGAAGGCAGCGTTAAAGGCGTCGGTAGAGCGGCTCGAGCCAAAAAGAGAAGCGAAAACCTGCTCCCGTACCAGGCCGAGAAGGCGGCTGATGGTTGTTCCTACGGTAAAGGACCTGACGCCTCGAGCTAAGTCTTCTCTGCTTTTATCTTCCATCAGTTAGAATTAAAGCTCCTTTTCTTCCAGATTTATTTACCGGCAAACTAAGAGTTATTTTCTCAAATTCAATGTCCATTAAAAATAGAAGATTTTTGAAAAAGATTCAATAGCCCTTAATTGAGAGCAAACCAAAAGCCGGCTTTTCCATAAGCTAAAAATGATATTTCTACTGGCAATAATTTTTCCCGTTCCGAAATTCAGAGGCTTGTCCTTTTTATCTCAACAAAGTTTCTGCTGAAAAATAGGCAAATGAGCACGGTGTCCCCCATTTCTACATTTCTATGCTGGCTGATGCTTTTGGTAGTGGACTGAAGAGGGGCTCCCAAAAAAAGGCTTATTTATAGCGAGTGTATTTTTCTGTTTCCCTTTTCTCAACTTGACAGATTAGATGTTTAGGCTATAATATCATTTCGATATTTGGCGAAATGAGAAAATATAAGCTGAACAATATAAATAAAGTGCTCGCCGCTCTGGCCGAGCAGAATCGTCTGCGGATTCTCGCGGCCCTGAGCTTCAGAAAAATGGCGGTCTGCGAAATCCGAGCACTGCTTAAACTCTCTTTCTCGACCGTCTCCAAGCATCTATCAATACTTAAGGAAGCTGGCCTCATTGACTTCGAAAAAGATGGGAAATGGGTCATTTACCGAGTTAACAAGGATTTTCCTCTGGAAATAAAGAAAATCCTCAACCAGGTGCTTTCTTTCATTTCCGAGGATGAACAGATAAAAGAAGATTTAAAAACTGTCCGTTCTCTTGACCGAGACAAAATCTGTTCAATTACTGCTACGACTTCAAAACCAATAATAACAAACAGGAGGAACAAACCATGAAAAAAGCCGTACTTTTATGTGCCTGCAGCTTTGCCTGCCCCAGCATGAAGGATCTAAATTTTGCCGAGCTGGCCGAAAGAGTTCGGCTGGAACTTCCGCATGATTTCATGCTTCTTCATCCCCGTCTGTGCGAAGCCAACGGAGAAGAGTTGCTGGCTGACCTCATCAAAAACGATGGCGTAGTTTATATTACTGCAGCTTGCAAGCCTGAAAAGCAGTACAAGCTCTTCCGTGATGGCTTCCAGAAAGCTGGGGTGGAGATGACCGATAAGAATTTCAGACCCGTCTGGATTCAGTTCAAAAACACCGACCAAGCTTTTGAGGAAATCAAAAAGGCCTTGGAGGAGCTGGAAAAATGAGCGGACGTTCTCATTATCTTGGCATACCCAGAGAAAAAATCCCCTGGTATCCAACCATCAACCCTGATTTATGCACCAATTGCAGTGCCTGTATTAATTTCTGCGCCAATGAAGTTTTCGCCCCGGGAGATGCTCATCCCGAAGTGGTTAACCCGATGAATTGCGTGGTTGGCTGTAGCGCCTGCGCCCGGGAATGCCCGGCTGAAGCCATCAGTTTCATGAGCCAGAAGGAGCTGGTTGCCCTGCTGCAGAAATGGCGACAGGAATTATCTTCAAATAAATAAAAAAAGGAAAAACACATGAAAGTCAAAATCATCCTCGATGGAGAAATCAGGTCTTGCTGTTCCAGCTATCCGCCAGAGCTGGTCAAAGAAATCGTCCAATCCTGGCTGGGAGACAAAGCCGAACTCGAGGTAATCGATAAAAACCAGGGGAATTTCCAGCCCGACCAGTTAGTGGAACTGGCGGAAAAATACTTCGGCTCGACCATCTACCCGCTGGTTTACGTCGGAGATAAAATCGCCGCCATCGGTGATATACCCGATGAACAGACGCTCCTGGAAATGCTGGAAGGAAAAGTAGAGTACGGAGTTACTGAAGAAGATATTCTGGAAGAAGCTAAGCGCCACGGCCTGGTTAAATAACCAGAAATTTTTTAATTTGAATTAGTTTTTGCCTTGCTTCAGGCCCTTTCAAGTCTGGAGCAGGGCAAATTTATTTTTTAGTCTTAAAGCCACATTAACCAGGGTTATCAGCACTGGCACTTCTAAGAGTGGACCGATGACTGTGGCAAAGGCCTGGTTTGAGCTAATGCCAAAAATTGCTACGGCTACGGCAATGGCCAGCTCAAAATCATTACTCGAGGCCGTAAAGGCCACCGCGGTTGTCTGTTCGTAATTAGCTCCCATGGCCTTTACCAGGAAGAAAGTAACAAACCACATAAAGAAGAAATACAACACTAAGGGTATGGCAATCAGCAGCACGTCCTGTGGCCTCTTAATGATGTATTCACCTTTCATAGAAAACATAACCACTGGTCAGCGGGCTAATGCGCGGCACAAAGACTTTCTCAAACCATTCCCGGCCTTTCAGCTTGATCAAGCCGAAATGGGAAATTAATCCAGCGATAAAAGGAATCCCCAGGTAAATGAAGACAGTTTTGGCTGATTCCCAGAAGGACACCTGAGCATTAACCCCGCTTACCAAATTGAACTTATTCAAGGCAAAAGTAATAAAAACATAGATGTAAACAGCATAAAAGAGAACCTGGAAAACAGCGTTAAAAGCGACCAACCCGACAGCCAGTTCCCGGTCGCCGCCCGCCAGCTCGTTCCAGACAATCACCATGGCGATGCAGCGGGCCAGCCCGACCAGGATGATACCAATCATATATTCTGGATGATGCCGCAGGAAAACTACGGACAGCATAAACATCACCAGCGGGCCAACCACCCAGTTAAGAAGAAGAGAAACACCCAGGAGCTTCTTGTTGCGAAAAACTTTACCCATCTCTTCGTACCTGACCTTAGTCAGCGGCGGGTACATCATCAGAATCAAACCCAAAGCTATGGGAATAGAAGTCGTTCCGACCTGAAGGCTGGATATAAAATAGGTAAATTTCGGGCTGAAATAGCCAAGAAATATCCCCAGCCCCATAGCTAAGAAAATCCACAATGTCAGATAACGGTCAAGGGTTGATAATGATTTCTTTTGAGTTTCCGCCATCGCTCTTCTCCTTTCTTTTTTCTTTTTTTATTAATCTGAAATCTTTTTTATGAAACAGGTTTCTTTCCTGCCATAACTTTACTGCCTTCCGTTTTCTACCCGAATCTAATCTTAAAATTTATGAGATAAACAAACAGGCTTAACTGCTTTGACCTGGTCAGGGCCGTTCAGAAAATGGTACGGTTGAGGGCTCAAAAGTTTTGAAATACCTCTAATTTTCTAATACTTGACTCCTTCCAAATAACCAATTTTCTATGAACTTACCAACATTAACTTTTGCCTGCGGCCAGGCTAAAAATAATTAATTATATGAAAATACATTCATATATTATTGTTTCGATTTTGTCAATATTGGTTGGGCCAAATTAGGCCTCAGTTAGAACCTTTGATACCCAAAAAGTCAACCCCTGCTGCCCATCGTTTAACCAGGGCTGCTATGACCTTAGGTCGGAACCCAGCCAATCTTCCCAATAAACAATTACCACCGAACTATCGTTCAGGTTCAACCTTAAAACCTATGTCTCACTAAGCTTATCTATTAAGATATTCTCGCCCGAGGCTTTGTTTTACCCCGGCCATGTTGGAGGCTGGTATAAGACAAGCGCTGGGCCAGCACAATTATGTCATCCTGGGTATAGAGATAAATGGACAGCCCGAGTTTTATCTTTTTAGAAATTATATTAAAATAAAAATAGT
>PNJE01000123.1 GCA_002877915.1 Candidatus Aminicenantota bacterium | reverse complement strand
TTCTCGTCTGATGGGCTGGATATTTTTCAAAGCTGGATGAAAATAGGGAGCATGCATAAAACCAAGGCCTATTTCATTTAAAGATCTAGATACTAGTTCTGGACGTTCCGGAACTTTTATTCCTAATCCTTCTATCAGGTCAGTGCTACCACAATTCCCAGAGATGGCTCGATTACCATGCTTGGCCACTTTGACTCCTGCTCCCGCCACCACGAAGGCAGAAATAGTTGAGATATTAAAAGTTCCTTTTCCATCTCCGCCTGTGCCGCACAAATCAATAGCTTCGTCTCCATTAGACTCAACTTTTATTGATTTTTCTCTCAGCACTTTTACAAAGCCAAATATCTCCTCACTGGTTTCGCCTTTCATTTTTAAGCCAACCAAGAAAGCGGTCATCTTTATCGGACTAACTTCTCCATCAATAATTTTTCTGGCAACTTCTTCAGATAGCCTGGCTTCCAGATTTGTGCCTTCACATAACATTTTTAAAACCTGTTCAACCATTTTTTATCTCCCCCAGCGCAATAAAATTATTGATTAATTTTTTTCCCTCCCTGGTTAAAAATGATTCAGGGTGAAACTGAACTCCTTCAGTTTTGGTGCCCTTTATCCTCAACCCCATAATTTCGCCCTCGGCTGTATAAGCGGAAATTTCTATATCTTCAGGCAGGTTCTCTTCGCTGACCAATAATGAATGATATCTGGTTGCTTCCAGAGGATTGGCCAAGTCATAAAAGATTGTTTGCCCGTCGTGAAAAACAGACGAGGTCCGTCCATGAATGAGGTTTTTCGCTGGCACCACATGAGCTCCAAAAACATGAGCAATACATTGGTGCCCTAAGCACACCCCAAGAATGGGAATTTGGCCTGTAAAATACTCGATAGCTTCATTGCAGACTCTGGCTTCTTCCGGCCGACCGGGGCCAGGAGAAATCACTAAATAATCTGGTTTAAGCTCAATGATTTTTGTTAAACTGATAGCGTTTCTTCTCCTGACCAAAACTTCTTGTCCTTCAAGAGAAAGGTATTGATAAAGGTTATAAACAAAAGAATCGAAGTTATCTAAGATCAAGATCATATCCGTCCTCCCTTTTCGGCAAGGCGAATGGCCTGATGCAAACCACGAATTTTATTTCTAATCTCTTGATACTCCCTTTCTTCGTTTGAGTCAGCCACAATTCCTGCCCCAGCTTGAAGATAATATGTGCTTTCCTGGTAAAGAATCATCCTGATACCAATGCAAAAATCCACCTGGCCGTTATTGCTCAGATAACCAACAATTCCAGCATATGGTCCACGCGGGACTGGCTCCATCTCTCTGATAATTTCCATGGCCCGCAATTTTGGAGCCCCGCTCACCGTCCCGGCCGGAAAAGTGGCTTGTAATAAGTCATAAAAACTTAAATTAGGAATGAGTTTTCCTTCTACCTTTGAGACCAAGTGCATTACGTGTGAATACTTTTCAATCCCCATGAATTCAGATACTTGAACTGAGCCAGGACGACAAATCTTACCCAAATCATTACGAGCCAGATCCACCAACATAACATGTTCAGCCTGTTCTTTTGGGTCAGTTCGTAATTCCTTTTCAAGAACTTGTTCTTCTTGGCCAGAATTTCCCCGCTTTCTGGTGCCTGCGATTGGTTTTATCATGATCTGGTCATTAACTACTTTGATATGAGATTCTGGTGAACTCCCTATTAGCTGAAATTTCCCAAAATCAAAATAAAACATGTAGGGAGAAGGGTTAAGAATTCTTAACGCCCGATAGAGGTCAAAGGCACTTGCCCTGGTCTGCCCTTGGAATTGAACAGAAAGAACTACCTGAAAAATATCGCCAGCTCGAATGTATTCCTTAGCTCGGCGGACTCGGTCTATGAATTCAGCCTTATCAAGGCTACTTTGAAGTGTAAGAGTTTTCTCTTTTGGCAGTAAAATTTCATCTCTACTTAGCTCATCATTAAAATTGAGAGAAAGAGAACTGCGGATTGAATTTATTTCTTCCTCGACTTTTTTTCTGTTAAGTTCGTTTTCGATAACCAGAATTTTCCCTGTGTTTTTAACATGGTCAAAAACCAAGAGCTTGTTTATCTGAAAAAGGTACATTAAAGGAAATTTGTGGCCATTAACTGGAAGGTCAATCTCTTCTAAAAATCTTACAAAATCATACCCTACATATCCCGCCCAGCCACCGACAAAAGGAATTTCACTCAGAGGCAATAGTTCTTGACTTAAAAGAACTGAATCAACAGCCTGTTTGGCATCCGCTCTACTAAGTACCTTTTCTTGGCCAAACGTCCTTAGTTTAAATCCATCTAAAACAATTTCTCTCTCTGGAGCCAGGCCAATAAAAGAATATCGTCCAACTGTTTCTCCTTTTTCCACACTTTCCAGAAGGCAGATAGCTCCATTTTTCCTCAATTTAAGAAAGGCAGAAACCGGAGTGAAAAGGTCTAGAGGAACTTCTTCCCAGCCAACTATCTTGTTTTTAATTTCGGGGGGTCTTAGGATTTCCTTTTTATTAGCGGGGCTTGAGGCTTAAAGAATCCTTACCGACCCACCCTCAGCATAAACCAGTACCAGTAGTACCAGTACTGATGGGTCGGCGTAAATTCTTTAAGCATCTTAATCATCGTCAATAATTTTAGAAATGTTTTTACATTTGTCAAGAGTTTCAGGCAAAAATGTGTCAGAAAAGTAGTTCTGCATGACGAAGCATTACAAAAATTCATCTAACTCCAGAGATGAAACTTCTCTCAATTCTTATCTTTAATGTTCGTCCTTCCAGGATTTTCGAGGGAAAGACTAAGGGGAGAAATATTCTCAAAAAGAAGATAGGGGCTTATTGGCTGATGTTAGATATAGCGAGTTGAACAACATCTTGAATATCTTCTTGGAACTCATTTCGTGGAACACTTTGTCAATTAGGCATTATCCTAAGTTCTGACTCTATGATCTTATTAATCCCATCTAGACCCACAGAAATGATGGATAAGCCACTATGCTAAAAAAACATTATCCTCCGGTCAACTTAAAACATCAGCATTTATCTCTAAAGTTTTCAAATTATTTGAAATTAATATTAATTCTGTATTATATTAATCGAAGCCGCAAACATGAGAGCAAAAATTATCTTCCTAACTTTGGCCAAAGAAAATATTTTATTTTGCCCTTTTTCTTACTCCTACTTTTACTATTTTAGGTATGGAGAAGGCTCAGCGGAACAAGCTCATGGCCTTTTTTTTTACGGAAAATTTCAACCTGGAGGACAAAAATGAATGTTAAAAAAGAAAAGGCTAAACGCCAGGAGTTAGAAACCGAAAGGCTTGATTACTTGCGTTACCGGATTGATCGTTTAGACGAAGAAATAATGGGTTTAATGGACAAAAGGATGGAATTGGCCGTTCAAACCAGCAGGTTTAAAAGGAAAATAAATGACCCAGTCAGAGAACAATATATCCTAAATAAAATCAAAAAATTCCACTTTTCTTTTCTGCCTAAGCTATTTGCAGAAAAAATAGCCTTAGAACTGATAAAGGAAAGTAAACGACTTCAGCACTGTTCTCTTAAATTAATCGGGTTTCAGGGAGAACACGGAGCATATAGTGAAATAGCTGCTTCTCTTTATAACCCCCGATTGAAATCCATCCCTTGTCCAGACTTTAGCGACGTCTTCACTGGAGTAGAGTTGGGGCTGTTTGATTATGGAATTGTTCCAGTTGAGAATTCAATTGAAGGTCAAGTCAGTTCGGTTAACGACCTTTTTATTGAACATAACATCAAAATAGTTGGTGAAGTTATTTTACCAATCCACCATTGTCTATTAACAACTCCTGGCCAAAATTTGTCTCAAATAAAAGTAGTTATGTCCCACCCTCAAGCTATAGCTCA
>PNJE01000051.1 GCA_002877915.1 Candidatus Aminicenantota bacterium | reverse complement strand
CTCGAAATCAAGAACCTTACTGACTGATTCCTCGACCAAACTAAATCTCGGCCCATAGAGTATACCTCTTATCCTTGGAAACGGCTGGACCTTAAAAGCTGGACTTATTTTCTGCCATACTGACACCGCCTCCTTTTTTTGTCCCCTTTCCCAGAGCAGACATCCCAGTGCATACCGTGCTCGATCCGCAGTCTCCTCGCCTTTTTCGACCAGATAGTCATATATATTTATGATTTCTTCAGTATATCGATTAAGAGCATCTTCCACCGAGCTAAAATCGGAGGCGGATAGAAATTTGGTCAGCTCCTCGAAAACTGTTTTTATGGTTAAAGCCTTGGCCTGCGAATTGAAAACATAATCCAGAGTAATTTTTCTTTCCAGACAAACGCTGGCTTCAAGATAGGCCTGGTGGAGGTAATCAATCGTTCTTCTTTCAAAGTCCAAAGCCGAGGCCAGAGCAAATAAGAACTCAGTAGCCAGGAGTGACTCGGGCGATTTATTAACATAAAACCACAGTCGTTCAAAAATTGGGCTCTTGTAATAGAGTTCTTCCAGCGAGTCAAACGCTGCCTGAAATGGCTGGTGGAGAAGGATTGCTCCATTCAAGTTCAAGTTGATAAATTCCCTAACAAACTCAGCCAGGCGGGCATCATTGGGATCGCAGTCTTGAAGAAATTCCTTTTCTAACCTTCGGAATTGCTCTTCTTCATCATAGGCCATTAAACCATCCAATAATTCCTGCCACTTTTCACGCGGCAGAGTAAACCTCTTGGCTAAAGGCCTGATATTTTCTTCCGGCCTATTCTCTACCGGTTCAATTTCACCATAATAAAATACCTTAAAATAACCACGTTCGACCAATTCAGTTGGCTTATCTACCCTGTCTATTTTTTCGGAGGCCCAAGTAGAATCCTGAGTATTTCCAAACGGCCTCGGATGGGAAAAACCTCTGACGATAGAAAATAACTTTGCTCCACTGGCCATAATCAGTTCGTAGGGACTCGATCGATAATAGTACTCGGCCGGAATTTCAACTTTTGCTCCATTAAGCGACAACCGGACTGTATCTCTTTCCAGGAAGGCCGGCTTCTTTTTTATTAAACCAGCTCTTTTCATCCTATCCAGGGCCCGGGAAACTTCCTTGTCCAGGATGAAAACCTCGTACTTGCTTTCCTCCACCATAGATGGCTTTAAGAAGATTTTTCTCCCTGAATTTAATTTTATGGTATCGGGAGTCCTGGAGCTTATTTCACCTGTGGTTTGATTCGCATACCATGTTGACTGATATTCTGTTTGGTCCAGGAAGGTTCTTTTAATGAGTTGCTTGAAGAACTCAATTCTTTCTTTCTGGCTCAATTTGGCGTCGACCCAAATAAAATCATCAGTAATGTTTGTAACCTCAGTCTGCTTAATTTTACTCAGCACCTCGGACAATATTTCTTGATATTTTTCATCTCGACCAAGGTCTTTGAGAGCCAAATTAAGGGCCACCAGATTTTCTCTTATTAGAGACGGTTCAGCCGAATTTCCAGAATTTAATCCCTTAAAACCCGGCTCAAAAAAGTTTAGGCTTAGAAAAAGCGAAATTAATAGGGTATGGGATATAGCCGAGATAATAATATTGCCGCCAAACGAATTAACCAGCCTTTCAATTAACTGGCCAACGACTCTGGACCTCTTAATCTGGAATTCCTGCTCGGCCTGAGGGTCTGGGAAAAGGCTAATTATCCGGGCCGCCATGGCCTGAATTCCCCTTTTCAGATATAAATTAAGCCATTTTTGGCAAAAATCAAGACCATTTTGTTCTCTTATTTTCGTAGAGGCTGTTCATTTTCAAGGGCAGAATCCATTAGCAGCTCGGTAATTTGCCTCATGGAAAACATGTCTAAGACTCCTGCCTTCTGAAACATAGTTTTTCTTCCGTGGCAGACTACCAACTCGTCAGTTTCAGGGCTTTTATCCACTAGTATGAGAACATCATATAATAGATTTTGCTCAACCTCTCTTTTATTCTCATCTGAACAATAAACAACAAATTCAATATCTTCTTTCCCGCTAAATATCCTGTATAAGAAGTTCCACTGATATTTGTTCACCAGCTCGCATGATGAGCAACCTGAACTCATTTGCGTCTTTATGCCTAAATGAAGTGACACCACAGTTCTTTTATCAGCCTGACCGACATCGGCATCGCGTTCTTGAGTACAGCTCCAAACTGAAAAGACAATTAACAATAATTCAACCAATCTTAAAACTTTGGAAAAGGCTTGCATCCTAAAACAAAAATCTAATAATCTGACATCCTTAAACTTCTCACAAACAAAAAAAACACCATTACTCCCAGTCGAGTTTCAATAATCAAGTCTATAAATCACAACTTCAGGAACGTCGCCTTCATTTGAAATAGCGCATATGTAACTTTTCCTGGCATCAGCTATACCCGATTTTAATGGCAAGAGTTCTCTGTGTACTAGCTGACCAGAATTTCTATCAACGATTAGGATATATTCATTTTCCTTAACTACTTTGTCCAAGTTATATTCATTCACCCAATACTCCAAGAGAAGCCTCTTTTCATCCAAAGAATGTATAGATCTTATCATTATCAAGTTGCTTTGATCTGGAAATCTTAAATTCGTTGGCAGCCCCTTGAGCCTGAACTCTGGGAAGTCATACTTGATAATATGATCAGAAACTATTTTCTTTATAAACTCCCCATCTTTTGAAAACCTAAATATTTCGATATTTTCTCCGGGCCATTGGAAAGTAATTGCCACCTCCCCGGTTTCTCTTTCAACTGTCGCCGCTATTGACGAATAAATAAGGGAAAGAGCCTGGCCAATCTTTGATTGTTCTATCCTCTCTATAAAAACAGGTCGCCGGTCAAAAAAGGACTTGATATAATTCCCGTTTCTATCATAAACTCCAACTTCAAAAGAAAACCGACCCGGTGTCCTGGAAATCATATAAAGATTATCGCTAAATCCCATTATTGACAAGGCCAGCTTACTGAGCTTGATATATCTCCTAATATTGAGTTCTTGGTCAAGCTCAACTATCCTGTTGTTCCCCGTATCAAGAACAAACAAACCATCACACAAATAAAGGCCAGAAATTGTATTGCTGAATTCTCCCGGGCCCTGACCATATCTACCTATCTCTTTAATAAACTTTCCATCTGAATCATATTTCCTCAAAAAACTCCCCTTAGAATCACAAATATACACATTACCTTGATCGTCTAAAACAGCCCCCGCCACACCAAAAAAACGATAATTTATATCATCAGACCCTATGGAAACAACTTTTTTTAAGTCAGCATAGCTCGGGAAATGGAAAATAGCTAAGATAGTTATCAGGCATAATAGTTTTTTAATCATAATGACACCTTTTATTTTGTTTAATAATAAAAATCTCTTCTTTTATTTACTGTCAGTTTCTCGCCACCCGAAATCTCAGATTGGCACTTCAAAGGCAATTTAAGGCATAATTTTCGGCACACTTATTTACACATTGCAAGTATTGGTCCGGATTATAATACTGACGGCAATACGTGAATACGCACCACTCCAAATACTGATCGCAGGGGGGAATACTGGCAGGGGAAAAATCAACTATTGCAGCTAATAAGACAAGCACCAGAAAAAGGGCTAACAAAACTTTTTTCATTTCACCCTCCTTTATGGTTAAGCTTTAAAAGCTTTTTCAAAACAGTCTTGTAATAGCTATAGTACCTCATTCTTATCCCTTTTATCTGCTGATATTGTAAAAAAAAAAAAAAAATCATGTCAAGTCTTTTTTTGATTCCTCAAATAACTTGAATCTAAACAAAAAGGCCAGAGATAGGTTGATAAGAGTTTCCTTTTTGGCTGTACCGGCCGAGCGAGCCTCTTTGTGACAA
>PNJE01000041.1 GCA_002877915.1 Candidatus Aminicenantota bacterium | reverse complement strand
GGTGGTTGGCTGTTTCAACTTTAATAAGGACAGGCCTTCTGGCCTGGAACTAAAATGGGCCGACCTCGGACTTAAGGAAAATGCTCTTTACCAGGTTTATGATTTCTGGAATAAAGAATATTTAGGCTGCTGGGAAAAAGGGATTTATGTGGAAATTCCTCCCGCCGGTGTTCGTGTCCTCACCCTGCTCCAGGATAACGGCCAGCCGCAGTTGATTTCTACCTCCCGCCACCTTACCCAGGGCTGGGTCGACCTGATTTCCTTAGATTATGATCCAACCGCCCAGGTAATAAAGGGAAAAAGCCAGGTAATTAAAAATGATCCTTATGAACTCCGCTTTGTCTTTCCCCGAAACCATCGCGGGCTTAAAATTAAACGAGTGGAAGCACCTGGCTACGCCTCCACTTTCCATAATCATGATGGCTGGGCTACCGTAACCATTTCCAGCCAAGCTACTGATAACGTTTCCTGGGAAGTTTATTTTGAAGAGGGAGATATTTACAATTTTCCAGTCCGCGCTCCCTCGGGTTTAAAAGCCGAAATTAAAGCTCTTAATAAGATTCTTCTCCAGTGGGAACCACAATATTATCTCACGGCTGGATATTATGTTTATTTAGATGGAAAGCTCTACCTTTACAGCCCAATCAACCAATGCCTCGTTTCAAACCTTGATTCCTTAAAAGAGCATCTATTAGAGGTAAGAAGTGTCTGGTGGGACGGTTCGACCAGTGAGAAATCAGCTTCTCTACAGGTCAGAATAACTGATTTATTACCGGCTCAACTTTATCTTTCGGACGTGGAGCCAGAATTTTCGTCTCCAGCTTCAGGAGAACCTCAGATAAATCTGAGTCTAAGTGGTGGACCGCTTCAGATTGGAAAAAAGGTCTTTCGCCGAGGTTTAAGCATCCAGCCCAATTCTGAAATTATTTACATCTTAAACGGAATTTTTAAAACCTTGGAAGCTGAAGTGGGTATCGATGCTGGTTCAGTTAGCCGGGGTCCAGTCGAATTTAAAATATTTGGCGACAGCCAGTTACTCTGGAGAAGCGGTCTACTTCAGGACAAAGAAACTGCCAAAAAAGTTAAAATAAGCATCAGCGGAATCAAAAAACTGCGCCTGGTGGTAGAAAGCAAAGAGGAAGACCAAGATTATGTCGAAGCCGATTGGGCTGAAGTAAAGGTTATCCGATAAAACTGAGCCAGAAATTATCAGGAAGCAACCGGAAACTATAAAAAGCGGCTAACTGCAGATAGCGAAAACTGTTTTATAAGATAGCCAGATCAGTCAACTTTTATCGCCTTATGGGAAAATGAGTTTCGGTTTTTTCTTCGCTGCGGTCAGTGGCTGGCGGGGGCTCGGGAGAGAATCTGGAAATTTCTTCCCTCAGCTCCGGAGTCATTTCTATCTCGGCCGCAGCAATAGCATCTTTCAGTTGTTCAACATTTCTTGCCCCGATGATGGGAGCAGTTACCGCCGGATGGCTTCCGACCCAGGCAATAGCTAAGCTGACCGGATTATACCCATTAGCCAGAGCAAAATCGGTAAATTTCTCGGCCACCTCATAGACCGATTCATCCCCGTACCGAACATGATAGACTTTATTCTCTACTAAGCGGCCGGAAGCTGGCCGTTTGTTCTTTCCATATTTTCCTGAAAGAAGTCCCCCGGCCAATGGACTGTAAGGAAGAACTCCAAGTTTTTCTGCTTCGGCCATCGGTAAAATTTCCACCTCTGCCTGACGCTTGACCAGATTGTACATTGGTTGAAGGCAGGCCACTGGAGCCCAGCCATTAAGGGCAGCTAAGCCAATAGCCTTTTCCACTTGCCAGGCAGCAAAATTGCTTAAGCCAATATAGAGAATTTTTCCCTCGCTGACCAAATCATCAAGAACTCTCATTGTCTCCTCCAGCGGGGTAATATCATCAAAGCGATGAATAAAATAAATATCCAGCCGATCGGTCTGCAACCGCTTTAGACTGCCTTCAATTGCATATCTGATATGGCGGCGATTTGCCCCCATGGCGTTTATATCCGGGCCGGTCGGGAAATAAACTTTGCTGGTAATAATAACTTCTTCCCGACAATCTTTAATTAGCTTGCCCAAAATTTCCTCCGAATGTCCTTTGGCATACAGGTCGGCGCAATCAAAAATATTAATTCCTTTATCCCGGCAATAAGCAAACATTTCGGCAGAAGTTTTCTCGTCAGCCTCAGCTCCAAAGGACATGGTCCCAAAGCAGAGTTGAGAAATTTTAATTCCAGTTTTTCCCAGGTCTTTATATTTCATTTTTCCTCCTTAATTTTTTATTTTTACTCCAAACCTATTTATCTCAAGATATAGCGAAAGACCAAAAGAACAGAAATAAGATAAACTAACCAGTGTACTTTTCGGCCCTCTCCCCTGGCCAGCTTGATAACTGAATAACTTATAAAGCCAAAAGCCATCCCGTCAGTAATGCTCACAGCTAAGGGCATCACCACGATGGTTAAAAAAGCAGGTATAGCCTCGCTAACTTCATCCCATTTAATTCTAACCACTGATTTCATCATCAGGAAGCCAACAATAATCAAAGCTGGGGCAATTACCGGATGGAGCACTTGATTTTTATAGGTATAGCCCCCGCCAATCATCTCAGCCAGCGGACTTAAAAAAAGTGCTCCAATAAAAAAGATAGAAGTAAAAACATCGGCCAGGCCGGTCCTGGCTCCCTGGGCAATGCCAGTGGCACTCTCGATATAGCTGGTCACAGTCGAAGTCCCCAGGAGAGTTCCGACCACTGTTCCCAGAGCATCAGCCAGCATTGCTTGATTGCCTTTGGGCAAGCGTCCATTCTTAAAATATCCAGCCGGTCCACAAACTCCGACCAGGGTGCCCACGGTGTCAAAAACATCGAGAAAGAAAAATACAAAAATAACTGGAATCAGCCCGCTCTTTATCGCTCCCATTATATCCAGTCGAAATAAGGTCGGGGAAATAGAGGGAGGAGCAGAAAAGATTCCCTGATATTTAACCACCCCAAGAGGAAGGCCAACCACAGCGGTAATTAAGATACCCCAGAGTATAGCCCCGGGTATTTCATAAGCCATCATTACCGCCACCAGGAGCAAGCCCAGGAAGGATAGAAGAACCGGGCGGCTTCCAAGGTCACCTAATCCCACCAGGACTCCGGGAGTAGCCACAATGACCCCGGCATATTCCAGCCCGATTAGGGCAATCATCAAACCGATGCCTGCGGCGATGGCATTTTTCAAGGAATCAGGAATAATATCAATAAATCTGCCAGCCACTCCTAACAAAGCCAGGATGGTAAAAATGCTCCCAGAGATAAAATTGGCACCCAGGGCTACCTGCCAGGAATAGCCCATTAAACCACAAACCGTAACGGCGAAAAAAACGTTGTGTCCCATTCCTGGAGCCTGGGCTATAGGGTAATTAGAAAGTAAGCCGGTTAGCAGGGTAGCAATGGCACTGGCAACACAGGTAGCCACCATCACCGCTCCTTTATTCATCCCGATTTGCCCCAGCACTGCAGGCTGAACAAAAATAATGTAGGACATAGTCATAAAGGTAGTCAGGCCCCCAATAAATTCCTGGCGGGGAGTGGTAGAAAAGTCGCTCAGGTGGAAAACTCGTTCCAACCAATTTTTCATTTCTTCACCCTCCTTTCAAGCTTCTGGACTGGTTCTACTCAATTTACTCTTCATTCTCAGCTTTATTATTATCGGTGATACCTTCGATTTTTGAATTTTATCTTAAAACCCAGCTTCGGCTCGATTCCGAATTTTTTGCTAAATTCAAAAATAGTGCCTTTGGCTAACTGTTTGGAAATCTATTCGGATGAGTTTCCCTTCATAAGCTAATCCATCATCATCTAACGTCACTGGCCCTGGCTCCAAATATAGTCCGCTAACGAATG
>PNJE01000054.1 GCA_002877915.1 Candidatus Aminicenantota bacterium | reverse complement strand
GGCGGCACAAGCACCCATAACAAAATAATTCCCCTGCTGAATCATAGCTGCGCCAAAAAAGAAAGCTACTTTGTTGACCGGGCCTCCCATGTCAAAAGCAATCATCGAGCCGAGGATAACGGCCAGGATGATTTTATTCCCCGTGCCCATGACCTGCAGCCAGTTAGTGATGCTGACCATGAGGTCATGGATAGGTGCACCAATTATTTTATACATAATAATGCCTACTATAAACGACGAGATAACAGGGTAAACGAGAATCGGCATCACCGGCCTGATGTATGGAGGCACCTTTATTTTTTTGAGATAGAAAACCAGCGCTCCGGCCAGAAGCCCGGAAACCAGGCCGCCCAGAAAACCGGCTCCAACCTGATTAGCAATATAACCGCCGACAAAGCCTGGCACCAGTCCCGGACGGTCAGCAATGCCGAAGGCGATGTAGCCCGAAAGAACAGGAATCAACAGAGAAAAAGCTGCTACCCCGATGTCGTTTATCAGCTTGAGGAATGGCGCCCGGCTGAAATCAGGTCCATGAGAAGTCATCGGAGCAAGGGCAATGGACAGGGCAATTAGGATGCCGCCAGAAGCGACAAATGGGATGGCATAGGACACGCCGGACAAAAGATATTGCTTAAACTTGCTTACTTTCATGATAGCCTTCCTGCTCCATTTTAAGATTTTTGCTTTCGGCCGGAAGCAGAAGAAATAAACATCCAAACTGAGGTGTAAAGTACCACCGCCATAACCACCCACTTTAAGGCGGTTAGAGGTAGCGATTTAATAATGTAAGCTGCCACTATCACCCCGAAGATACCGGAAATGGTCAGGCCAATAGCAGCCTTGGGATCGTAAGCCTTCTCTTTGACAAACCGGGCACTACCGGCGGACATGAGCATGGCGGTAGCCGTCATCATTATTGGGAAGGCAGTGCGTGGATTCATGCCCAGCATATAAACAGTTGCCATGCAAGGAGCATAAAAGCCGACACCAATAGTTTGAAGGGCGCCAAAAATAAAACTCATAACCACTGCCACCACCAATTTCCAACCAGTGAGGCCAATGGCTTCGCCGCCAGAGGGGAACCAATTAACTAAACCGGCAAAGATAATAAAGGCAATAATAAGAAGCCCAAACCCCATGCCCAGCTGAATTTTGTATCGGGGCATCCTGGCCACCACTCCCGCCCCCAGGATGGCACCAATCGGAGCAGCAATCGCCATGGAAACCAAGGTAAGTGGCTTGACATCCACCATGGTCATAAATATGAAGGCTTGAACCACTGTTGGAATCGTATTGCCTACGTTCATTGTCCCAGGAATGATTCGGTCATCAACCAGCTTAAAAAATTTGAAAATCACCGTCTGCTGGGCAAAACTTCCTATCCCCAGGGTATCGAACATATTAGTAATGAATCCGGTGGCTAAAAGATGAGACCAAGGAGTTGCGGGGAATAATTTCCGATTTTTATGGGCATCGGTTAAATAATAATAACTGAAAAGGGCCGTCAATATTCCGAGAACACTTTTTATAATAATAATCATGGCTCATTTTTATACCAAAAGCCTTTCCCCGGGTCAATTTAAAAATTCTTTCGGGCTAAGAGATGGTATCCAGGGTAGGAGGAGTATATGGAGGCGGCGCGGTGGGCGTCCGGCTATTGGAACTGAACCTGAGGAAGTCAGGGCTTTTCTCAGATTAGTACTTGAAAAAGCAGGGCTTCCTCCTTTAAAAATTTTGTTAAAGCTTTTAAGCAAAAGTAGGAGGAAGCCACGACGACAGAAAATATATACCTTGCTTATTATGAACTTTGCAAGAGGCAAATGGGGTCGGTGAGGTCAATAGGGTCGGACTATGGTAATTTATTCTTTTTCAAGATGTTAACTTAATTATTGACCGCGTTTTATCTTTTATAAGCAATTTTTGAGGGTATCAAAAAGTGTTTTTAATCATAAATAATCACCCATCTGAATAAATAAATAATTGTTTATTATTAGACGACTTTTTTACCCCATGGAAATTGCTTCTAAGCCCTTTTTTTGCCCCATAAAATCAGGATAACTTATTTATTATAAATAAGTTGCTTAGGTACCCTCTTCTTCCCTCAGAAAGTCCCCCGCTACGTCCCCACTCAAAAAATTCTAATGTGTGAAAAAAAAAGACATAATTTTAAAAAAAAAGACATATGAATTTTCTTGACTTCTGGCTGGTTCGACCTCATTGATTTTTATGAAAATTTAATTTTCGGTAAAAAGGAGATAACCTTATGAAAAAAATATCGAAATTTTTAATATTTGTTATTATCATTTCGATTATAATTTTTTTCCCAAAAGCAATTAGACCGGATTGCTTGCATACGTATCGTGTCGGTTACTGGTTTCAGCCCTGTCATACCTATTATTGGGTATGCGAGGATTGTGGTGATTGCCGTATGAGTTGCCTCGAACTGGCAGTCTGTATTGTCTGCATCGGCGATAATGGAGTCGAATATGTACTACCCCAAGCACGGGATGAATTTTGCTGGGAACCTATCATAATATAAATATTTTTTTAACGGGGAGGTCAAAAATGAAAAGAGCCTGGCTCATTTTTCTGATCTTAATTTTCTCGGTTTCTTTTTCTCATTCTCAAAGTTTAAAATTAGAAAAAGAGATTGACCTGAGTTTTTTCCTGAACCCTTACCAGCCTTTTCTTGCCTATGCGGCAGTTGATTCACAGGGAAACATTTTCATCGCTCAAAGAGGGAAGGATTCTTTTATCAAACTCGATCCTACTGGTCAGGTTATCTTGAGAGCCCCTCAAAAGATAGAAGGAGAAATTACCAAGTTCGATATTGACAATGAAGGAAATGCGGTCTGCGTTTTTAGAGGAAGGACCACAGGAAATTATGTTTATCTTCCTTTAGTCTGGTTTGATGGGATTACTGGGAAAAAGATAAGAGAAATCAATCTGGGTGAAATATTCGGGTTAGTCACCCAGATAAAAATTCTAAGGCCAAAAGACCTCATCTTGATAAACGGACTGGCCAGAGACGAAAAACCAATCAAACATTCTCTCCATCTTATCGACTTCAACGGAAACCTGCTGAGGTCCTTTTCTCCTCTCAAGCACCAGGGAGATGTGCCAGAAATTATTGATAAAAATTCCGATTATTTTGCCGTAGCACCATATTTTGACCCGGACAACCTGTTAATTTTTCAGGCTTTCCCGGAGCTCGGCCAGATTAGATATTTTGACTTGAATGGGAATCAGGTAGGAGAAGCTGATTGGAGCAGTAAAAACACCTTCCTTATTTATTCTGGAAATCTCTGGATTAAAGACAAAGAAGGATTCAGAATTTATGAGAAAAAGGGAAATACTTTCGTCCCGACTGAAGCTATGGTAAAAGCTGACAATAACTCTCCAATTAACGGTTACCCTATAGCTATTGATTCCTCTGGAAAAATATATTTTCTTGGGGGCAAGGAATCACAGATGCTGAGAATCTATACGCCCCAATATTGATGTTTATTAGGCCCAAAAATTAAAAAACACAACTAACCAGAAAAAAGGAGCGTCAAAATTTAATTTACTTTGGCAAGCGTAAGTTTGCGTGGCGACAATGCTCCATTTGAGCGCGAGTATTATAGTGGCCATCAATATTTTCATCACTTCGATCTTTTGCTACTTTTAACACCCCTTGATAGTGGCCTACGGCCTCATATTTTTCCACTTTTCTCTCACTATTATCCGGGCACAGTTCTATTTCTGCAGCTTGAAAATGACAGTCACAGTAAAAGTTACTGAGCGAGGATGGCCATTAATAATCATCGGCTCATAGCTCCACTGCCTGTCAGCCTCAATGGCTGCCTGGTCAAGAAGCGGCTTCTTTCAGGTTAAGACATGGTATCCAGGATAAGGGGAGTATATGGAGGCAGCGCAGTGGGAGTCCAGCCATTGGAATTTCGCCTGAGGAA
>PNJE01000122.1 GCA_002877915.1 Candidatus Aminicenantota bacterium | reverse complement strand
TATTTTTTAGGCCATTTAAAAAATTAATATCTTATATGGCGAGAGAATTTCTTTTTGATATTTTTACTCTATGGCTGCCGCTAAAAATAATAAAATATAATCAAAAAAAATAACTATAAATATCATAAAATAAAGTTATAATTATTGATTTATCAATAACATAAAAATAAGGAGCTTTTAGTTTTTAGGCTTCATCATATTTTCTGTTTTATTTATTCTTTTTACAGCCCTTTGCTCATTGCTTCTAAGAAATCATTATTATTTTTAGTTTTCGAAAGTTTCTCCAGAAGCAGTTCCATAGCTTCAACCTCATTAAGCTGGCTAAGAATTTTCCTCAAAATCCAAACGCGATTGAGATCCTTGTCGGGAATGAGAAGCTCTTCTTTCCGAGTTCCAGAACGACTGATATCAATCGCCGGGAAAATCCTCTTATCGACCAGACGTCGATCAAGATTTATTTCCATATTCCCCGTCCCTTTAAATTCCTCAAAAATAACGTCATCCATGCGGCTACCGGTATCAACCAAAGCGGTAGCTACGATGGTCAAGCTGCCGCCTTCCTCGATTTTCCGGGCAGAGCCAAAAAACTTTTTTGGCTTATTCAGAGCATTAGCATCAATTCCGCCGGAAAGAACTTTTCCGGAAGGTGGAACAATAGCATTATGGGCTCTGGCTAATCTGGTAATAGAATCGAGTAAAATCACCACATCTCGTTTCAATTCAACCAATCTTTTGGCTTTTTCCAAGACAATATTAGCCACCTGAACATTCCTGGTGGGAGGCTCATCAAAAGTCGAAGCCACGACTTCCCCGTTAACACTTCTTCGGAAATCAGTAACCTCTTCGGGTCTTTCGGCAATTAATAAGACAATCAAGTATATTTCCGGATGATTTTTTTCAATCGATTTGGCTATTGTCTTGAGCAAAGTGGTTTTTCCAGCTCTGGGGGGAGAAACTATTAAGCCTCTCTGCCCCTTCCCTATTGGGGTCAACAATTCCATTACCCGGGCGTTCATATTCTTAGGATTGCCATCCTGAAGCTTGATTAATTCAAAAGGATAGACTGGTGTCAGCTGTTCAAAAAAGATATTCCTTCTGGCTTCCAGGACGACATCTGGATGAAGAAAGTTAATTGCCTCAATCTTAATAAGAGCAAAATATTTTTCTCCATTCTTAGGCGGTCTAACCACCCCAGAAATGGTATCGCCTGTCCTTAATTGAAATTTCCTGATCTGAGAGGGTGAAACATAGATATCGTCAGGGCTCGGGAGATAGCTGAATTCTGGAGCCCTCAGGAAACCGAAGCCATCTTCCAGGCATTCTAAGACCCCCTCGGAAAAGAGCAATCCCTGCTTCTTGGCCTGGGCTTCAAGGATTTTAAAAATTAAGTTGTGCCGGGTAGAATTTTCCAGTTCCTCCTCTTCCAGACCCAGGCTGGTAGCAATTTTCTTCAAGGAAGATATTTCTTTTTCTTCCAGATCAATCAGATTATATTCTTTCATTCCTCACACCTCTCATTAGGTTTTTATTTGACTATCCTTGATTGTTTATCCTTCCCTGTGGATATTCGGGGAAGTTTTTATCTTAATTGGTTAATTCTGGCTCTTTAGTTACCGCGCTCGAAACTTCTTGGGTTACGGTTTCAGCTTTTTCTTTCTTCTCGCCTTCAGGAGTGCTTTTCTTGGGTAATTCCTTAGTTAAGGCTATTTTTAGCACTTCATCCATATTCTCCACTAAGTGAATCTTCATATTCTGCTTGAGTTTTTTCGGTAAATCCTTTAAATCGGCCTTATTGTCAATGGGCAGGATGACCTCACTAATCCCTTCCCGATAGGCAGCCAGAAGTTTTTCTTTTATTCCGCCGACTGGCAGGACCTTCCCTCTGAGGGTAATCTCCCCGCTCATAGCCACCTTTTTGCTCACTGGAATTTCGGTTAATAGAGAAATAATCGCCGTAGCAATGGTAATGCCAGCCGAAGGCCCTTCTTTAGGAGTAGCTCCTTCCGGAACATGGATATGAATATCAAAATTTTTTTCTAGCTCTTTTCCTATTTTAAGATCACATAGCTTTCCCCTGACAAAACTGTAAGCCGCCTGGGCTGATTCTTGCATAATTTCCCCTAATTGCCCGGTCATCATCAAGTTGCCTTTGCCATGGATCTTGGTAGCTTCAAAAGTTAATAGTTCTCCGCCGAATTCCGTCCAGGCCATACCCAAAGCCACTCCAATTTCGTCTTGGTGATCAATTTCCAGGCGCCGATACTTGGGAATACCCAGGTAATTTTCAACAATCTTAGGAGTAAGCTTTTCATGATAATCCCGCCCTTTGGTCACTACTTTTTTAACCATCTTGCGGCAAATAGAAGTAATTTCCCGCTCTAAGTTTCTTACTCCCGCTTCCCGGGTATAGTCCCTAATTATTTTCAAGATAGCCTGATCAGTAAACTCCAGATTGTCGGGACTCAGGCCATGAGCCTTTAATTGCTTAGGAATCAGGAACTTCTTAGCTATCTGCAATTTCTCATCTTCCGTATAACCTGGCAGCCTGATGACTTCCATCCTATCCAGAAGAGCCTTGGGAATAGGATCAATGGAATTAGCTGTTACTATGAACATTACCTGTGATAAGTCAAAATCGGTATCAATGTAGTGGTCCAGGAATTCCTTATTCTGTTCAGGATCAAGAACTTCCATCAGGGCTGAGGCTGGATCTCCCCGATAATCCATGCTCATTTTATCAACTTCATCCAGAAGAAAAACTGGGTTCTTGGTTCCGGCTCGCTTGATCATCTGGATAATCCGACCAGGGTAAGCTCCAATATATGTCCGCCGATGTCCCCGGATTTCCGCTTCATCCCGAACTCCCCCCAGGGAAAGTCGAACAAACTTCCTGCCGGTTGCTCGAGCGATTGATTTTCCTAAGGATGTCTTTCCAACACCGGGTGGACCAATAAAAGCCAAAATCACACCCTTGGGATTTTTGACCAATTGCCTGATAGCCAGATATTCAAGGATTCTTTCTTTAACTTTATCCAGCCCATAATGATCTTCGTTTAAAATGCGCTCGGCTTCTTTTAAATCTCGCTTTTCTCTCGATTTCTTATTCCCCGACATTGGCGGCATGGTTTCCAGGCGCTCAATTTCTTTCAGAGCTTTTTCTTCAGCATCAGGGGGCATTTGAGCTTCAGCTACTTTCTTTCTTAATTCTTCAATCTCGTTGGTTTGTTCATCTTTTTTAAAGGGGGCTCCGGGAATAAACGTCCGTTGATTATTTTCTCTTCCCCCAGCTCCTCCCCTTCTCCGGGCAGAGCCAGAAGGAGTCTCCCTTCCCATAAAATTAACCAGGCTTTCCTGGAGCAAAAACTTCAGCCTTTTCAGCCTTTCTCTGGTATTGACCGTCTCTAGGAGATTTTGCTTTTCCTCCAGCGGCAGATACAGATGAGAAGAAATAATATCAGCAATTCGGTCATTAGAATTTTCCCGGAGAGCTGGAATTATAGAATCCAGATTGGCGTTCTGGTTGATTTTCAAATATTCTTCAAAAAGAGTTAAAACTTTTTTCAACAAATCCTGGGTTTCCGGAGTATTATCTTCAATTTCTTTAACTACCTTCGCCAGGATTTGATAATATGGATAAGTGGTCAGATATTCGACTACTCGCGCCCGATTTAATCCTTCCACTATAACTTTCATATTCCTTTCATCAGTCTTTACCGTCCTGATTATCCTGGCCGTAACACCCATGGAATAAATATCTTTGGGCATCGGGTTATCCACGGTCGCATCCATCTGAGCTGCCAGGAAAATAAGCTTATCTTTTTCATAGGCCTTTTCTAAGGCTTTAATCGAAGAAGGGCGACCGACAATGAAAGGTACCAGAGTAGCTGGGAAAACTACCAGGTCTCTTAAAGGGATTAAAGGCACATTTTTAACCAGTTCCGAATTTTCCAAAGAATCACCCATTTTAAGCTCCAATTATCTGTTTATATTTATCATAGCTCAAAGCCTATTCTTTTA